>JAKLDZ010000020.1 GCA_022703255.1 Myxococcota bacterium
GAAGGGCCGTTCGCGGGGGATTCTCGGTGCATGCGCAGGCTTCACCTTCTTGTCGTGCTCGGTGTTCTCCCCCTGACCGCGGCGATGCTAGCCAACTGCGGCTCCGGCGATGCCACGGCTCCGGACATGTCGTCCTTCGCAGGGAACGGGACCGACGCGTCCGCCGGCGCCGCGGGCTCGAGCGGAGCTGCGGGCTCGAGCGGAGCTGCGGGCTCGAGCGGAGCTGCGGGCTCGAGCGGAGCTGCGGGTGCAGCCGGGACGTCGGGCGCGGCGGGTACATCGGGAGCCGCCGGCTCATCGGGAGCATCCGGGGCCGCGGGCTCGAGCGGAGCGGCGGGCGCGGCAGGGGATGCCGGCTCGAGCGGGGCCGCAGGCGCGGCAGGGACGTCGGGCGCATCCGGGTCATCGGGAGCCGCCGGCTCGTCGGGAGCATCCGGGGCCGCGGGCTCGAGCGGAGGCGCGGGAGCAGCAGGGGCATCGGGCGCCGCCGGTACGAGCGGAGCTGCGGGGGCATCGGGCAGCGCTGGTTCTTCGGGCGCCGCGGGAGCAGGTGGGTCGAGCGGAGCTGCTGGAGCGTCGGGCGCATCGGGTTCCTCCGGCTCATCGGGCGCAGCCGGTACGGGCGGAGCTGCGGGGGCATCGGGCAGCGCTGGTTCTTCGGGCGCCGCGGGAGCGGGTGGGTCGCAGACCGGGGGTGCGGCCGGCTCGCCGCCGGATGCCGGGGCACCGACACCGTGCGGGACGAACGCGGATTGTCCTGGAGGCACGACCTGTCAGATCACGCTGGATTCCACGCAGACCCAGCTCGAGCTGCGGTGCCTTCCGCTGGTGGGCTCGAATGGAGACGGATACCCGTGTGTCGTGGATTCGGAGTGCAGGTCGGGGCTGTGCATCCAGGGGTATTGCAGCAGTCTCTGCTCCACTTCGGCGGATTGCACGCAATCCGGCATCTGCTATTCGCAGAACCTTCAAGTGGGCGGGCTGAGCGGTGCGTTCAACGTGTGCGTCGTCGCTCCGTGCACCTCCACGACGCAGTGCGAGGCGGGGGAGGTCTGCAGCGACATCGTCTATGGAGTCGCCGGCGTCGACGCGTTCTGCCGGCTGAAGCAAGCATCCGGTGGATCGTTGGGCGCTGCGTGTCAGTCCGGAGCGGAGTGTGTGTCGCAGCTCTGCAACTGGTCCTCGAAGACCTGCACCGAGGCGTGCTCGGGTGATCTCGACTGCGCAGCGTCGCCCGGCTCCGTCTGCGTCGATGCCTATCATTCGGCATCCGACTATGTTCAGACCTGCACGCCGGGCTGCGACAAGGCCTCGGAGTGCGCGTCGCCCATGACCTGCGTCATCGCCACGGACACGGCCGGTGATCGCTACCGCTTCACGTGCGCCCCGGCCTATGGAACGGCTCCCACAGGAACCGACTGCTCGTCACAGAATCTCTGCGCGACCGGGCTGTGCCTGACCAACATGGTGAACAACCAGGTGGTCGATCACATTTGCACGCAGCCGTGCGAGACGGCGGCCGACTGCCCTGTGGGCTACGGCAACTGCATCGACGTGGAGATGACGGCGCCGTCGGGCACGGGCAAGTCCCTGGTTCGCGTGTGCGATCACCCGCTCAACTGAGCGGGGCTGCGAGCATCGAGGAAGCCTTGGAGCATGACATGAGCGGTTGCAGCAGCTTGCCGGCACCCGGCTGCCTGGTGCTCGGTGTCGACATTGGTTCCGTTTCGGTGGCGCTCGTCGCAGTGGAGGCCGGTGGGGGGCAGGTGGTGCACGAGCAGTACGCGCTGCACCACGGCGACGTGCGAGGGACACTCGGGAAGCTTGCGGAGGCGGTCTCGTTCACGCGGGTGAGCGCGGTCGCGGCGACGGCGTCGTGTGCGCGGATCGTGCGGGCGATGCGGTTCTACGCGGGGACGGTGGCGGGCATACGTGCGGCGCGGGAGCTTCACGGGGAGCTCGACGCGCTGCTGGTGATCGGGGGAGAGAAGTTCCACATGGTCCGCTTCGGTCCTGGGGGAGCGTATGAGGAGTGCCGGGGGAGCAGCCCGTGCGCGGCGGGCACGGGGAGCTTCCTGGATCAGCAGGCGAGGCGTCTCGGGCTGGACGGCAGCGCGGCGGTGAGCCGCACTGCGCTGATGTCCCGGGGAGCACCGTTGAAGATCGCCTCACGCTGTTCGGTATTCGCGAAGACCGACTTGATTCACGCGCAGCAACAGGGGCACTCACTCGAGGAGATCTGCAACGGGCTGTGTCACGGGCTCGCGGCCAACGTCGTGGACACGCTGCTCGGTGGGCAGCCTGCGCCCCGGGGGCGCATCGTTTTCGCTGGAGGGGTCAGTCGAAACGACGCCGTTCGAGGTCATCTCGAGCGGATGATCGAGCGGGAGCTCGAGGTAGATCGGCACTCGCACGTGTACGGAGCGCTGGGAGCGGCGTTGTTGCTGGTCGACGAGCTCGAGAGCGGCCGTGCGCGGGTTGGGGACGGGGTCGCGGTCGAGGCCGAGGACCTGCTCCACGGGGTAGCGGAAGACAGGGTCTACGTGCACGCGCCGCTGGAGCTGAGCTGCTCGCAATACCCGGACTTTGCGGCCGGAGAGCACGAGCTGTATCACCCGCGGGAGGGGCGGGGAGCGGCGGCCGTGGAGGTGGACATTTGCCAGGAGCTGCGGGCAGGGGAGGTGCGCCGCGTGCTGCTGGGGATCGACATTGGCTCGACGAGCACGAAGGCGGTGTTGATCGACGCGGAGGCGACGGCAGGGGGAGGGGATCGGGTGCTGGCGGGGTTCTACACGCAGACGGCGGGGCAGCCGCTGGTGGCGACGCAGGGGTTGCTGGCGGCGATCGAGGGGTTGTCCCGGTCCCGTGGTGTCGAGCTGCGGATCGAGGGGGTGGCGACCACCGGCTCGGGACGCAAGCTGGTGGGGGCGATCGTCGGAGCCGACGAGTTCATCGACGAGATCACGGCGCATGCACGGGCGGCCTACGAGCTCGATCCCGAGGTGGACACGATCATCGAGATCGGGGGGCAGGACGCGAAGTACATCCGGCTGGAAGGCGGGCGGGTGATCGACGCGGCGATGAACGAGGCGTGCAGTGCGGGGACGGGGTCGTTCATTGCGGAGCAGGGGGCGAAGTTCGAGGGGGTGGGAGACGACGTCCGCAAGCTCGGGGAGCTGGCGTTGCGCGCGGAGAGCGGCGTGTCGCTGGGGCAGCACTGCTCGGTGTTCATGGCGGAGGTGATTGACGAAGCGATCACGCAGGGGATGACGCGCGACGCGATCATTGCGGGTTTGTACGACTCGGTGATCCAGAACTACCTGAACCGGGTGAAGGGTTCGCGGAGCGTGGGGCAGCGGATCTTCTGCCAGGGGATGCCCTTCAGCTCGCCGGCGCTGGCTGCGGCGGTGGCGAGGCAGACCGGACGCGACGTGGTGATCCCGCCGAACCCGGGCACCATCGGGGCGATGGGGATCGCGATGCTGGTGCGCGAGGAGACGATCGCGCGAGTGGAGGCGAAGCGCGACGACGCGACCGATGCGGTGGAGCTCGACGTCAACGCGTTTCTGACGGCGAAGGTGGTGTCGAAGGAGACGTTCCTGTGCAAGTCGACGCAGGGGTGCGGCGCGCCTGGGAACAAGTGCCGCATCGATCGTCTGCAGACGGTGGTGCGCGGGGTGAAGCAGCGCTTTCTCTGGGGCGGCAACTGCTCGTTGTACGATCGTGGCGCGGGGCGGGCGAAGCTCCCGGACCTGTCGCCCGATCCGTTCCGCGAGCGCGAGACCCTGGTGGACCTGGCGATCGAGCGGGCGCCGCAGGCCAAGGGGCGACCGGTGGTGGGGATGAGCGACGAGTTCGCGCTCAAGACCCTGATGCCGTTGTTCGTGACGTTCCTGCGCACGCTCGGGTTCGACACGACGATCCTGCGCAACGCTGGCGGGAGCGTGCTCAAGCGGGGCATCGAAGGGGCCCGCATCCCCTACTGCGCGCCGATGCAGATGATGCATGGTGTGACCTTCGAGCTGGTGGATCGCAAGCCGGACTACGTGCTGCTGCCGATGCTCAAGGAGCTTCCGAAGCAGGCCGACGAGCAGTTCTCGACGCTGTGTCCGATCGTCCAGGCGATGCCGGACCTGGTGGGAAGCCTGGTGGAGGACGGGCCGAAGTCGCTGCGTCCGACGCTGGTATTCGACGATCAGGGCTATGAGGGGAAGGCGTTCCGGGAGTCGATGCGCAAGCTGGCCGAGGCGTTGGGGGAGACGGCGCGATTCGACGACGCGTTCGTGCACGCGGTGCGTGCGCAGCTCGACTACGAGCGTCGGTGTCTGGAGATCGGGCGCGACGCGCTGGAGTTCTGTCGCAAGCACGGAGTGGTGCCGGTGGCGGTGCTGGGGCGTCCCTACACGATCTACAACGACGTGCTCAACTCGAACGTACCGAGCATCCTGCGGAGCCTGGGGGCGATGCCGATCCCGGTGGATTGCCTGCCGGTGCCGCAGGACGCGCCGGTGTTCCCGGATCAGTACTGGGCGCACACGCAGCGCAACCTGCGTGCGGCGGACATGATCCGCAGGACCGACGGGCTGTACTCGGTGTTTTGCAGCAACTACGCGTGCGGGCCGGACAGCTTCACGCTGCACTTCTTCTCGTACATCATGCAGGGCAAGCCCTTCGCGGTAGTGGAGACCGACGGGCACTCGGGGGACGCCGGGACCAAGACGCGCATGGAGGCGTTCCTGTACTGCGTGGACACGGACTTGCGATCGCGCGCATCGACGGCGACCGAGCGCAAGGACATGGTTCGTCTTGCGAAGCAGAACGCGTCGCTGCGCCAGGCCCGCGACCGCGGCGCCGTGGTGCTGATCCCCCGCATGGGACCGAATGCGGAGGTGGTGGCTGCGACGCTGCGAGGCGAGGGGATCCGGGCGGAATCGCTGCCGTTGAGCACGCGGGACGACGTGCGAACGGGGCGCAAGCACACCTCGGGCAAGGAGTGCGTGCCGATGATGCTCACGCTCGGCGCGCTGCTCAACCGGATCGAGCGCGACCGGAACACGGACCAGGAGTTCGTGTACATGATGCCCACGGCGGGCGGCCCGTGCCGGTTCGGCGTGTACAACACGTTGCACAAGATCACCCTCGAGCAGACCGGCTGGGGAGACCGCGTGCGGGTGTTCTCGCCCGATGACGGCGACTACTTCCGCGACACCTCTCCGCAGTTCTCCCTGCGTACTTGGGTCGCGTTCTGCGCGCACGATCTGCTGCAGATGATGCTCCACGACGTCCGCCCGGTGGAGCGCCGCAAGGGAGCCGCCAACGAGATCTACGAGCGCTCCACCCGCGAGCTCATCGCAGCCATGGAGCGCCCGTCCAAGGGATCCCTCGCGCGCGGCTTCGGCGAGCTGGTCACCGGAATGTGGGGTGCCCGCGACATCTTGAAGCGTGCCGCGAAGCAGTTCGCGGAGGTCAAGTGCGCGACGCGCGAGGTCCCGACGGTCTCGGTGGTCGGCGAGATCTACGTGCGACTCGACCCCTTCGCCAACGACTTCATCGTCGAGAAGCTCGAGGAGCGCGGCGTCCGCGTGCGCTTCGCGCCGTTCATCGAGTGGCTCGAGTACACGGCGTTCCTGGCCGAGGAGCGGGTCATCGAGCGCAAGGCGCGGCGGGACGACGATCCGATTTCCATTGGCATCACGGGCGTGGTGCAGCGCGCATCGCTCGAGATGATGTA
The DNA here is from genome assembly GCA_022703255.1 of Myxococcota bacterium. Classification (GTDB taxonomy): domain Bacteria; phylum Myxococcota_A; class Polyangia; order Polyangiales; family Polyangiaceae; genus JACRCQ01. The sequence continues at coordinate 5,732 of JAKLDZ010000020.1, forward strand.
CCAGATGTGCGCCCGGGAGCTCGGTTGGCCTGCTCGCGCCAAGGTGCCTCAGGCCATCGAGGCTGCTCGCGGCTATGTCAACCCGGAGCTGGCCGGCGAAGCCGTGCTGACCCTCGGAGGGCCGGTCCACGAGTTCCAGGAAGGCCTCGTCGACGGCGTCGTCAGCGTCGGTCCCCACGAGTGCATGCCGAACAAGATCGCGGAGGCGCAGTACGGCAAGGTCCTCGAGGACATGAACCTTCCCTATCTGGTCCTCGCGATCAACGGCGACCCGATCGACACCGAGGCCCTCGACAGGTTCGTCTACGACCTGCACGAGATCCACCGCCGCAAGCTCGGCAAGAGCCTCGGCGCCGTGAGCTGGAGCCTCGGTCAGCCGACGAAGATCGAATCCACGGTCGTGCCGGTGGAAGCGCTCACCTCCAGGCGCAGGGGGCGTCGCGACGCGGAAGCCAACTGAGTCGCCTGCCTGCGTTCGCTTCGCACTCCTCCTGTCTCGTCGGCGATCCGCGCGCAAGCTCGTCGCGGGTGCGCGCTCCCGCCGGATCGGCGCCCAAGCTCCGGCCCCGCAAGGTTCGGGTGTTGTAGTATCCTCAGCGAAATGGCCCCCCCCGAGCCTGCAGCCTCGTTCGCTCCCGACCACGTCGGGCGCTACGAGATCCTTCTGCCCCTCGGTACCGGCGGCATGGCCACCGTCTACCTGGCGCGCGTGCTCGTCGTCGACGACCTGTATCGCAACGTTGCCCTCAAGCTCATGCACCCGCACCTGCGCACGGACGACGGTCAGTCGACCGCGCAGCTCATCGGAGAGGCCAAGCTCGCGGCGAGCATCCGGCATCCGAACGTCGTCCCGGTGCTCGAGGTCGGTGAGGATCCCCACGGCATCTTCCTGGTCATGGATTACGTGGAGGGCGACACCCTGTCGGGGATCGTGCGCGCCGCCCTGGCTGGCGGTGCGACGTTGCCCCCGGGGATCGTGGCCCGGATCCTCAGCGATGCGCTGCTCGGCCTTCATGCGGCGCACGAGCTGACGTCGGCCGAGGGAGCGCCGTTGAGCCTCGTCCATCGCGACGTTTCCCCGCAGAACCTGTTGGTGGGTACCGACGGCATCAGTCGTCTCACGGACTTCGGGATCGCGAAGGTTGCGACACAGCTCGACGCAACCGCATCGGGAGTGGTCAAGGGGAAGGTGGGCTACATGGCGCCCGAGCAGGCCCTGGGGCGTCGGGTCGATCGGCGCGCCGACGTGTGGGCTGCCGGCGTGATCGCGTGGGAAATGCTCGCCATGCGCAGGATGCACGGGCCAGAGGACCAGATGGCCACGCTGCTGCGCGTCGTCTCGGAGAAGCCCCCACGCGTGCGGGATGTTCGCCCCGACCTCCCCCAGGGAGTCGACGACGCCATCGCGTCGGCCCTCTCGCTCGATGTCGAGCAACGCTGCCCGAGCGCCCTCGAGCTGCGGCGCAGGCTCCTGGATGCATGGAAGGAGATCGGTCCCGTCGCCGACACCGCCGAGATCGGCGAGTACATCTGGGGGCTCGTGGGGCCCAAGCTCGAAGCGCGAAGGAAACGCGTCGAGACGGTGCTCGCCGAGCGGGACGACGCCGCGTCGCCTGCCCAGCATTCGGGCGAACGCCGGCGAGCCCAACACCTCGCTGCCCAAGGAGAGCCGTCCCACACCGAGGCCACCACGGATCAGTCCAGCGCGTGGTCGGAGCATCGGCGAGCAGCCGCGAGGCGACGCTCGTTCCTCGGGATCGCTGCCGGCGTGGCGGCCGTCGGCGCGCTGGCCGGCGTGGCGATCTACGGCGGACTCCTGCGCCCGCCCCCCTCGACGTCCCGTACCGAGCTGCCGAGCGCAGCCGGGACCAACTCGAACGAGCTGCAACCGTCTCCCATCCCGGCTCCCTCCGCATCGGTCTCGTCCGACGCGATGGCGACGGCATCGCCGTCGAACCGGACCATCCTGCTCCGAGCGAACGCGCCGATCAGCGCGGTGCGCATCGGCACGCGCGACATCGTGCTGGTGACCCCCACTCGCGAGGTCGAGCTCCAGCTCACGGAGAGCGAGCGCGGAGGCGCGGTGGCGTTGACGGCGACCGCGCAGGATGGTCGCAGGGTGAGCGTGAAGGCGGGGGCCGACGAGACGTCGGTGCAGCTGACGTTTGCTCCTGCGACGCGTGCGGCGCCGGCCAGGACGACGCCGGTGAAGCCCGAGAAGAAGTCCCCGGGGCTAGCGCCCACGCCCTACGGACGTTGAGGTGGATGGAATGGCGAGGAGTCTGCGCGCACGCATCCTTCGTCCTGCCGCGCTCGTGATTGCGTGGAGTGTGGCGACGATCGCGACGGGGGCGTCCCGGGAGGCGTCGGCGCAGAGCGCCGAGCAGCGCGCGGTCGAGCTGGACCAACAGGCGCGTGCGGCTTTCGAGCGTGGGGACTTCCGTCAGGCCGCGCAGCGGTTCCAGGAGGCTTGTCTGGCGGCGCCTCATCCTGCGACCCGCTACAACGAGGCGATGGCCTGGGAGCGAGCCGGAGAGCCGGCCAGGGCCGCGGACGCCTACGAGCGCGTGCTCGCTTCCGAGGGGCTCGACGCCGAGCGCGTGAGTGCGGCGCGCGAGCGCCTCGCGGAGCTCGAGCGTTCCCTGGCCGTGCTGAGCATCCGCCAGCCGGCTGGTGGAGCTGCGTCGGTGGCGCACGTGGTTGACGCGGGGATTCCCTTGCGTGCTCACTTGCAGCCGGGAACGCACGAGGTGCGGATCCGCGAAGCGAGTGGGAACATCGTGGTCCGCAGTGTGGAAGCCAGCGCGGGCAAGGTCGTCGAGCTGGTGATCGAGGTCGCTGCAGCTCGCCCTGTCTCGTCCGCGATTCCCGCCCCGACGGCTTCGGCGGTGACGACGTCCCCCACGGCATCGTCGTCGAGCACCTGGGCGTGGGTCGCCCTGGGAGGAGCTGGCGCCTTGAGTCTCACGGCGGGAGTCCTGGGCCTGCGGACCCTCGATTCCCTGCAGGAGTACGAGGATTCCGGGTATCGCGACGGGGACCTGCGAGACCGGACCCAACGCTACAAGCTGATGACCAACGTGGCCTGGGGAGCCGCCGCGTTGTCCGGATCGATCGGTGTCGTGCTCCTGCTCTCGGGCAAGGGCCCGGAGCGGGGGGGCCGCGAACACGCGACGCAAGTGCGTCTCGCGCCGGGATCGATCGTGTTGGGAGGAACGTTCTAGCCGCGCTCTCCGGCGCCCCTTCGCTGTTCCACGGGGGCGCGCGCTGCCTTAGACTCCATGGCGATGAAGTGCCCCGACGACGCTGATTTCCCCGATGCGACGACGGTCGCGGTTCCGCGCGTGCGAGAGCCGGAGCATGCGCGAAGCTGCTACGTGGTCACCATCGTCGAGGGGCCGGACCTGGGTGCGTCCTTCACGGTCGAAGGGACACGACCCTCTCCCATGCTGTGGGGGACGAGCCCGGCGTGCGACATTCGACTGACGGATCGGCACGCATCGCGACGTCACGCGGCGGTGGAGGTCATGGGGCGTCACCTCCGGATCAGGGATCTCGAATCCACGAACGGGACGTACGTGGACGGCCTGCGGGTTGGGGAGGCGTTTCTGCGCGGCGGGGAAACCGTGCGCATCGGGGTGTCGGCGCTGCGGATCGACGAAGGCACGATGCGGGCGGATGCGTCGCTGCCCGATGCCACGGGTTTCGGGAAGGTCATCGGCGCCAGCCTTGCCATGCGAAAGCTCTACCCGTTGTGCGCTCGGCTCGCGGCCACCGACATCCCGGTCGTGATCGAGGGCGAGACCGGAACGGGCAAGGAGCATCTTGCGGAGGCGTTGCACGCCGCGAGTGCGCGGGCGAAGGGCCCTTTCGTGGTGTTCGACTGCACGGCGGTGTCGCCGAGTCTGATCGAGTCCGAGCTGTTCGGCCACGAGCGAGGGGCTTTCACCGGGGCGGTCGGCACCCGCAAAGGGGTTTTCGAGAGGGCCCACGGTGGCACGCTCTTGATCGACGAGATCGGCGACATGCCGCTCGAGCTGCAGCCGAAGCTGTTGCGAGCCATCGAGCGATCGGAGATCACGCGGGTCGGGGGGGCCCGGGCGCAGCGTGTGGACGTGCGGATCCTGTCTGCCACGCGGAGGAATCTCGATCGCGAGGCGCAGGAGGGGCGTTTTCGCGACGATCTGTTCCACCGGATCGCGGTGACGCGGATCGAGATCCCGCCGTTGCGTCGCCGGCAAGGCGATGTGTCGATGCTGGCGAAGCACTTCTGCGCCCTCGCCGGGCCCCCGACTCGGACGCTTCCCGCGAGCCTGCTGACTCGCTGGGAATCCTACGACTGGCCGGGCAATGTGCGTGAGCTCCGCAATGCCGTTGCGCGGTGGCTGGCCATCGGCGACATCGACGACACGGGGCAGGACGAAGCCCTCGACGCGGTGCGCATGGGTGGCGCGGTGATGCAGTCGAATGGAGACACGGTCGGCCAGGTGCTCGCGCTCGACCTGCCCTTGGCCGAAGCCCGGCAGCGGGTCGTCGAGGCCTTTGAGCAGCGGTACGTGGAACGCCTGCTCGAGATTCACGGGGGCAACGTGACGCGTGCCGCCGCCGCCGCGGGGGTGGCGCGACGCCATCTGCATCGCATGAAGGCCCGGACCGGTTCCGATTCCGAGTGACCTCGAGCGCCGGAAGCCCCTGCGACCACCCTCCGCGTGTGATATCGTTCCCGACCGATCATGCGCATTCTGTCCCGTCCGCCCCAGCATGGCCTCGCGGCTCTCGCGGCTGTCATGCTGGCATCGTGCACGGTGGACGTTCCGGCGTTGCGCACGGGCGACGACGCCGTCGATGCGTCCGATGCGGGCGACGTGGACGTGTCCGACGCGGCGGATACCACGGTCGAGGCCGAGGACGCGGGAGAGACCGTGGATGCGCTCGATGACGGGGATGCCGGCGACGCTGGCGAGGCGGATGTGTCGGAATGTCCCCCGGGGCTTGCGAATTGCGACGGGACTCCGGGCACGTGCGAGACCTCAATCACGAGCGATTCGGCCCACTGCGGTGCGTGTCGTCATGATTGCCTTGGGGGGCAGTGCGTTGACGGCAAGTGTCGTCCGGTGGTCCTGACGATTCCCGGGACGCATCCGTATCAGCTTGTTCTGAGCAGCACGGACGGCACCGGCGACTTGTACTGGACGTGCGAGACGTGCGAGGAATTCGGGGTTTGGAAGGCCACGAGCGCATTCACCGCGGCGACGGGATTTGCCGCGGTCGGGGTGCCGGGTGCGAAGGAGTTCACGACCGGAATCGCGCTCGGCGCTTTCGAGGTTTTCTGGGCGGAGAGCCTCACCGGGGAGGTGCGCAGGATTGGCAAGTCCGGGGGTACGCCGTGGCCCATGACGACCGGGTCCGTGCCGGGCACGATGGAAGTGGCGACGGACGGGGATCACGTCTACTTCTCCGGCGCCAACGGCAAGGTTTCGCGGGTGCCGACGAACGTGGCCGGCGCGCCGACGGAGGATCTGGTGACGGGTCTGGGCTCTCCGCGCTCCGTGGTGTTGGGGAGTGATCGGGTGTATTGGGGTGATTCCAAGGCGAAGAAGATCTCGCGCGCCAACAAGGACGGGACCGGGGCGTGCGACATTGCCACAACGAGCTACGCGCCTTGGAGCATCGCATTCGAGTCGCCGTGGGTGTACTGGCGCGAAGGGACGGATGTCTACACCGAAGGTCGGGTGATGAAGGCGCGCGACGAGTGTCCTTCGCTGGAGATCGTCGAGCTGGCCACGGGTCAGGGCGGACCTCGATACCTCGCGCTCTATGACGACTACGTGTACTACGTGATTCTGAGCGGCTCGATTCGTCGCATCCCGAAGGCCGGTGGGGTGTCGGAGGAGCTGTACATGTGCAGCGAGCAGGCGCACGGAATCGCAGTCGACGACAAGGCCATCTACTGGACGAGCTGGGGGGCGGGCAAGGTCTACAGGCTGGCGCACCCGCTGTGACACGCCGGGTCCCACTGGGACGGCGCGGGTCCTACGGCAACGCGTCTCGTGGGCGGGGCGGCGTCGGTGGAGAACGTTCGGACGCAAGGCCACGACGGCAGGGGACGGAGTGCAGCCGCGATGGCCTCTCCCTTGCTCTCGGGTGAGGTGACGATCCCGGGCGGTGGTTGCCGCGCGCTCGTCCGAGGGCGCGGTGCTGGCACGGAGGTGTGCGGGCATCGCCCCGCGATTCCCGGTCACTCCAAGGAGAGCGAATCATGCAGATCCCCGTCCCATCCAGTGCCATCCGCGTGCTCGGCGTGTGCCTCGGGCTCACGACTGCGGCGTGTGGGGAGACCGGCGACGCCCCCTGGCCGGGCGCCGACGCTTCGGATGGGAGTGTCGATACCGATGCAGCGGTCGGTTCCGACGCAGCGGTGGGGTCCGACGCGGGGAACGATTCCACGATCGCGCCGCAACCCGACTCCGGCGTCGACACCGGCAGTGTTTCTTCCCCGGATTCGGGCACCGATTCCGATGCCGCGGGCATTCCCGACGCCAACGTCGAGGCCGACGTCGCAGTGGAGACCGGGACGGGGCCCGAGGTGGGGCCGGGGCAGACCATCATCTTCGAGGACGACTTCGATCAGGCAGGGACGGTTCCGGATCCCACGAAGTGGTCGTTCTGCAGCAAGAGCACGCCGGCCTGGGCGCAGTACCTATCGGAGAGCTACGACCAGGCCTATCTGGAGAACGGCAAGCTGATCCTGAAGGCCGAGAAGGTGAATGGGGTCTACAAGACGGGTGGGCTCCAGACCCGTGGCAAGTTCGACTTCACCTACGGGAAGGTGGAGGTCCACGCGAAGTTCACAACGGCGCAGGGGGGGTGGCCGGCGATCTGGATGATGCCCGCGGGCGGCGCCGAATGGCCCAACAGCGGCGAGATCGACATCATGGAGATGGTCAATCACGAGACCGTCGTCCACCAGACGGTTCACAGCCACTACACCTACGACCTGGGGATCAAGGATCCGCCGCAATCGGCCACGAGTCCGTACAACAGCGGTCAGTTCAACACCTATGCCTTGGATTGGACGCCGGAGCAGATCGTCTTCTCGGTGAACGGGACGACCGCGTTGACCTATCCGAACCTGCACCTGGCCGACGAAGCGACGAAGCTCCAGTGGCCGTTCAAGCAGCCGTTCTACCTGATCCTGAACTACGCGCTGGGCGGTCCCTGGCCGGGGGAGATCAGCGACGATCAGCTCCCGGTGAGCATGGAGGTGGACTGGGTGCGGGTGACCCAGACTCAATAGGTTCGGCTCGCCCCTGCGCCTGCTCTTTTCCTGCTCCCCATCCCTCGACGGGACTCCATCCTTCCCATCCCTGGATCTGGTTCGTTGACGCGCTGCTCGGCCCCCTTGGCGAGGGGCGCTGCCTGTCGTATGTAGGCGGGCCGCCGAGAGCCAGGGCAGCCTGGCAGCGGCGACGAGCAAGGAGCGACGAATGAAGCCAATTCTTACTGCTGAGAAGGCCGTCGAGACGATCGGAGACGGCGCGTCTCTCATGGTGGCGGGGTTCATGGGCTGCGGCAACGCGTTCACCCTCATCCAAGCGCTCCTGGCGAAGGGGTCGAAGAGCCTGACGCTCATCACGAGCGACACGGCGTTCCCGCAGGTCGGCGTGGGGAGGCTGGTGACCGAAGGGCGCGTGAAGAAGCTCATCACGACGCATATCGGCACGAATCCGAACGCGGGGCGGATGATGAACGCGGGGGAGATCGACGTCACGCTCGTGCCGCAGGGGACCTTCAACGAGCGCATCCGGGCCAAGGGGGCGGGGCTGGGCGGCGTGCTGACGCCCACGGGGATCGGCACGGCGGTGGAGGAGGGGAAGCAGAAGCTGACGATCGAAGGGAGGGAGTACCTGCTGGAGCTGCCGCTCGGTGGGGACTTCGCCTTCATCAAGGCCGAGGTCTGCGACAAGTACGGCAACAGCTTCCTGCCGATGGCGACCAAGACCGCGGCGGTGTCCATGGCGATGGCCGCGTCGCGGGTGATTGTCGAGGCGGAGCGCATCGTGGAGCCGGGCGAGATGGACCCGGAGAAGGTGACGATCCCGGGGCTGTTCGTGTCGGCGATCGTCCAGGCGGTTCTTCCTGCCTCCAACCTGCAGCAGAAGTAGAGCGAGGAGATCTCAAATGGACGCAAAGGAGCTCAAGCGAGTACGGCTGGTCAAGCGCGTTGCCAGGGAGTTTCCCGATGGATCCATCGTGAATCTCGGCATCGGCCTGCCCACCCTCGTGGCGGACTATCTCCCCGCGGATCGCACCATCCTGCTGCACTCCGAGAACGGCTTCGTGGGCCTCGGGCCCCAGGCCGAGAAGGGCAAAGAGGATCCGCGCATCGTCAATGCCGGCGGACAACCCGTCACCATCGTCCCAGGCGGCTGCTTCTTCGATTCCGCCATGTCGTTCGCGATCATTCGTGGCGGTCACGTGGACTTCACCGTGCTCGGCGCCCTCGAAGTCGACATGAAGGGCAATCTCGCCAACTACATGATCCCCGGCAAAATGGTCCCGGGCATGGGCGGCGCCATGGACCTCGTCGTCGGCGCCAAAAACGTCATCGTCGCCATGGAGCACGTCAACAAGCACGGCGAACCCAAGATCCTCAAGCGCTGCACCCTCCCGCTCACGGCGACCGCGGAGGTCGACCTGATCGTGACAGACATGGCTTTCATTCGGGTCACGAAGAAAGGTCTGATGCTCGAGGAGATCGCCGAGGACACGACGGTGGAAGAGGTCATCAAGGCCACCGACGCCCCCCTGCAGATCTCGGGGCACATCGCGCGGTTCTAGCGCGTCCGTGGTGCCGACGGACGCGTCACCGAATCCCGGTGATCTCCCGATGGGCGCAGGGCGTAGACTGCTCCCATGCGCCTCGCACTCCCCGTGGTCTGCGGCCTGCTGACCGCCTGCACCCCCAAAGCTGCACCGAGCCCCGCCATCGAGGCGTCGCCCTCGGTCGTGCCTGGCTCCGCAGACGCATCTGCCCCTTCGGCTCGCGCGGCGGCAACGCCGAGCGCATCGGTCCAGGCTGCGGACGCCGCGGCGCCCGCGACCCCGGCGCAGCCCACCTGGCGCGGAGACTTCTGTCGTGCCGACGCGGACTGCGGGTGGGACGACCCGTGTGGTCCTCGACGATGCGCGGCGGTGAAGGCGCCGTCCGTCGTGGACTGTGCAGAGAAGTCGCCCTTTCCGGGGAGCTGCGCGTGCGTTGAGGGGCAGTGCACGCTGCGGCCGACGATTCCCTCGCAAGCGGCCGGTCCGCAGGACGCGTGCGGCGGCGAGACGAAGTGCGCAATCGATGTGGCGACCGGGACGTGTCATGCGGGGGGCGATTGGCGGATCGGTCCGATCGAGATCGAGGGGCCGGTGTGTCTGTGCGGGGAGCGCACGCAGGTGTGCGAGCTGAAGTGGTCGGGACCGGTTCCCTGCGAGAGCTGGCGCGACTGCAGCTGGGTACGGGAGCCGAGGCTGCGGGCGGTGCCGTCGCGGGAGGTTCCGCGCCCTGTTGCGCGACCGGTGAAGCCTTGCCGCGACGGGGAAGTGGACGCGGTGTGCGAGCCTGTTGGTGATCGGAAGTACTGTCGAATCCGCGGTTGGAAGTGTTGAGGGTGATCGACGGAGCCGTGGGGGGTCGAAAGCGGAGCTTGTGACCGAGTCAACGGCGAGCGTTGTGTCCTGGTTCACGGTTGTTCCGGGTGAGGCGCGAGGAATTCGACGCGCGCCCATTTGACACGAGGAGTGCCGCGTGCTGCCCTACGGGACCCCCCTTTTCTCCGGAGCTTCATGAAGAGCCTTTTCTGCAGTGGCCTTGCAGCGATCCTGCTGGTGGGAATGACGGCGTCCTGCGAGGACGCACTCGAAGAGCCCGTGGTGGCGGACGGTTCGGCCGGAGCGGCGGGGGGCGCGGATTCCGGGACAGGAGGCACGGCGGGGACGGGTGGCTCGGGCGGCTCGATCGTTCCGGAGGGGGGAGCCGACGCGGAATCGCCGGACTCGGCTTCGGACGGCGCACCTTCCGACGCCCCGGCGGAGGCGTCGTGCTCGGGGTCCACCAAGGAGTGCAGCGGACAGTGCGTTTCGATCGACGATCCGGCGTGGGGCTGCACGGCGTCATCGTGCACGGCGTGCGACCTGCCCCACGCGACCGCCGGGTGCGCCTCCGGTGCGTGCTCCGTAGCCTCGTGTGAACCGTCGTGGGCCGACTGCAATGCGACTGCGGCCGACGGCTGCGAGGTGGACCTGAACACGGAGCTGACGCACTGCGGTGCATGCGATTCCGTGTGTGCCTTTGCCCAGGCGACAGCCTCGTGCGAGGGGGGAGAGTGCAAGTTCGTTGCGTGTGAGTCCGGGTATTCGGACTGCGATGCAGATACGGGCAACGGCTGCGAGGCGAACACGCAGGACGACGAGGCCAACTGCGGCGCATGCGGGAATGTGTGTGCCGGGACGGAGTGCAAGACAGGCAAGTGCGACAATGAGCCTCCGGTGACCCTGGCGAGCAGCGGGGCAGCGCCGACGGACATCGCGTTGGACGCCGACAACGTGTACTGGAGCTCATCGACGGGAGTTCATCGGGTGGCGAAGTCGGGAGGCGCACCGACGGTGCTGGCCGCTGCGGGGGAGCCGCGGGGGATTGCGCTGGACGCGACGCACATCTACTGGACCGACGCATCGAGCTTTTCGGTGATGTCGATGTCCTTGTCGGGCGGGGAGGCGATCGCGCTGGCGACGGGGCAGGAGCACCCGTGGAGGGTGGCCACCGACGGAGTCCACGTGTACTGGACCGATCACGGCGCAGTCCGCAGGGTTCCGGTTGCGGGCGGGGATGTCGTCGACATCGCTACCTTGCTGCCCGATCCGGCGGGGATCGTGGTGGATGCGACGCACGCGTACTTCACGGATGCGACGCTGGGCACCGTCAATCGCGTGCCGCTCGCGGGTGGCATTGTGATGCAGTTGGCTTCGTGGCAGTCATCGCCGATGTGGCTCGCGGTGGATGCTACGAGCGTGTACTTCGCGACGAACACGGCGAATGGTGCGGTGAAGAAGGTCCCGGTGGCGGGGGGCAGCACGGTGGCGTTGGCCGCAGGGGTCAAGGCGCCGCTCGCGGTGGCGACCTACGGCGGGTGGGTTCACTTCACCGACGAGTCCGCGGTGAAGAAGATATCGGTGCAAGGCGGGACCACCGTGACGCTTGCGGAGACCCAGGGTACGCCGAACGCCATCGTCGTGGACGCGACGCGGGCGTACTGGACGAACCAGGTGGGGGAGACGGTGATGTCGGTGGCGAGGTAGCGGGCCGTGCGGGGCCGGCGCAACCCGTACTTCGCGTGGACCATGATGATCGTGGTCGCGTGCGTGGTGCTCTTCACCGCGGCTCGCATGAGCGTGCCCTGGCCGCCGTGGCTGTCGTGGCTCGTGACGATCAACGCGGTGGGGTTCGTGGTGTGGGCGACGGACAAGAAGCAGGCGCGCCGGGGGGGGACGCGGGTGCCGGAGTTGGTGCTGCACGCGACGACGCTGGCGGGGGGCGTGGTCGGGGCGGGGCTTGGGATGCTGATGCTCCGCCACAAGACGAAGCACGCGGACTTCTGGATGATGCTCGCGGTGTCCGCGGCGCTCCACGGCTGGCTCGGTTGGCGGCTGCTGGGGTGAGCCACGCGGGAGCGCCGTCGTGCTATGCACGGCGCGATGAAGCTCCTCGCCTTCGCTCCGATCGCTCTGCTCGCAGGCGCTGCCGCCTGCGGCGGAGGCGGCTCCCTCGAACCCGCAGCCCCGCCGTCTGTGGCATCGAGCCGCGCCGTTGCCGACGCGTCCGAATCCGATCCGGAGCGGCGTCGTGCGGTCGCGTCCAGGAACGACGAGGACGATGGCGAGGCACAGAAGAAGGAAACCAGGAAGGACGACCCCGCACCGGCGTCCAGCGTGTCCCCGTCGCCTGCTCCCTCCGCGCCCGAGCTGCCCGAGGTCGTCTTCGAGGAGATCGAGCCATCGCCGGCTCCGGCGCGCATTCCGACGGTGTCGATCACTTCTCCCGCGAGGAACAGCGTGATCCGGTCCGCGAAGGTCGCGGACACGATCGTGAAGATCGACGTGAAGGACTGGGAGCTGGCGGGGGGGAATCACATTCAACTGGTGGTGGACAATCGGCCGGGGGTGCGAGTCGAGGATTCGCGGCGAGCTTTCAAGCTGGGGGAGCTCGTCGACGCGAAGGAGCTGGGGCCGGGCCAGCACTTCGTGGCGGCGATCCCGACCCGGGGCAATGGCGAGAGCGTGAAGCCCGTGGGCAAGAAGGTGCCTGTCGCGGTGGTGTCCTTCTTCGTGGAGAAGAAGACTCCGCAGCACTGGAAGGAGGGGAGTCCGCTCCTCGTCTTCAGCCCTCCGCGAAGCGGACCTGTGCCGCGCGACGGCCTCCTGGTGGACTTCTACGTGCTCAACGCGCGAGTCGAGCGAGGACGCTTCGTGATCCACGCGTCGGTGAGCGGCCCCGGGCTGCGCGCCGGAGAGTCGCTGTCCGAGTGGAAGCCCTGGAAGGTGAAGAATGCCCGACCGGGGCTGTACGCGATTCAGGTGGGAGCCTTCCAGTTCGAAGCCGCGGAGTTCGATTCGTCCTCCACCACCGCCATCGCCACCGTGAGCAAGCCCGCGGCAGGACGCTGGAACAGCGTCACGGCCGAGTTCTCGCTCACGACCCCGTAGCCCCCTCGAAGCGCGCCAAGACTACGCTCACCGTCCCACGAAAAAACGGTGCCCGGCCACGATCTTCTCCTCGGTCAGCCGGTGCATGAACGCGTTGAGCGGCAGGAACGCGAGACTCTCGAGAAGGCCGTTGCGAACCCGCGGCCGCCAGCGCGACAGGATCGACCTGGCTCCGTAGAAGTCGTGCCACGCCTTCATCCACCCTTCCCGGAGCTGCGTGCGTGTCATCCCCTTGGGCTCGAAGGCGGGAAAGAGCCGGTCGTGATCCGTCTCGAGCCACCACGCCGGCGACGAGAGCCTCCCTTCGCGCTGCAGGCGGGCGTACAGCAGAGTCCCCGGATAGGGAGTGAGCAGGGTGAACATCGCCATGGTCAGACGCGCCTCGCGTGCGAACGCCACCGTGCGATCGAACACCGAAGGGTCGTCGCCGTCGAACCCGAACACGAACGATCCCCAGATTGCGATGCCCGCGTCGTGAAGCCGCGCCACGGTGTCGAGGTAACGCGACGGGTGGTTCTGGAACTTGCGTTGGGCGCGCAGGGAAGTCTCCGACAGGGTTTCGAATCCGATGAACAGTCCGATGCATCCGGAGCGTCGGAGGAGCTCGACGTTTTCCGGGCGGTCGAGGCCGGCGAGGGACGCCTGTCCGATCCAGCGCTTGCGCAGCGGCGCGATTTCGCCGAGCAGCTCGCGGGCGCGTCCCGGGGTCACGATGATGTTGTCGTCGGCGAACATGACGAAACGCCCGAGCCTCTCGAGCTCTTCGGCGACGTCGCGAGCGGGGCGCAGGCGCAGTTCCGAGCCGGCCTGGACGTTGACCGAGCAGAACTCGCACTGGAACGGACAGCCGCGCATGGACTGCACGACGTCCATGGGGATGTAGCGACGGGACGGGAACAGGGAGCGATCGCGGGAGGGGAACGGCTGGCGCTCGAGTGACGGGAAGCGATCGCGACGGTAGAGGGGCTGGAGGCGGCCGCTCATGGCATCGAGGACGACCTGATGCCAGAGGCCCTCGGCCTCTCCGACGACGACCGCATCGGCGTGGGCCGCGCCTTCGGAGGGGCACGCGGTGACGTGGATGCCGCCGAGGACGACGGGGATTCGTGCGGCGCGGTAGGCGTCGGCGATGGCGTAGGCCCTGCGGGCGGTCTTGGAGAACACGCTGATGCCGACGAGGTCGGCGGGTGGCAGGCGATCCAGGGGGATGGGGTGGAGGAGATCGTCGGTGTGCTCGACGCGAGCGAAGCGCGGGGTGTGCGCAGCGAGCACGCATACCGCGAGGCTGCGCACGAAAGCGGAGTCCTCGTTGGCGGGCGTGATCAAGCGGATGAGCACGAGGCGAGGGTGAGCCCAAAGGGGGCGGAGGGCAAGACGTGGGTTGGGGCAACCGGGCTCGGGGTGCACGCATGGCTGGGCTCGTGGTAGGACCGCGACGTGGCGGACTGCGAGACACTGGCCGAAGGCGACCGCGGGGGGGGCCCCGCGCAGGCGAGGCTTGCGCCGGCGAAGGAGCGAGAGCGCGAGAAGGAAGCGCGCGACGCCGAGCAGGTTTCGTTCGAGCGGTGGAGCGATCGGGGGCTGGTCGGAGCCGGAGTGGCCCTGGCGTTCTACTCGCTGTTGCAGCTCGTGCAGTACAAGTACGGCCGCGATCAGGGCATCTACGCGGTGGTGGCCGACGCGGTGGTGCGCGGTGGGATGCCGTACCGCGACAGTTGGGACTTCAAACCCCCGGGCGTGTTCTGCGTCTACGCCCTGGCGCGCGCGCTGTTCGGCTCCGGTCAGTGGGGGATCCGGCTGCTGGAAGCGGCGGGCTTCGCCGCGCTGGTGCCGTCGTTCATGACGTTGACGCGACGGCTGTTCGGCTCGCGAATGGCCGGTTTCATGGGCGCGGTCATCGCGATCCTGGTGAACGCGCAGCTCGAGTTCTGGCACACATCGCAACCCGAATCATTTGCGGGAATCCTCACGATCGTGGGACTCGTGCTCGCGACCGACGAGCGCGCCGTCGTGGAGAGCGGCCGCGTGACGCGTCGGGGATGGCTCTGTTGGGCGGGGGCGGGAGTGCTGTTCGGTATGGCGGGGCTGATGAAGCCCCAGATGATCGGTGCGAGCGGAGTGGTCGCAGCCTATCTGGCCTGGCAGCTTCATCGCACCGGTGTGGTGTGGAAGCGCGCGTGGCCGCCCGTGGCGGCGCTCGCGGCGGGGAGCGTGCTCCCGCTGCTGGTGATCGCGGGATGGTTCAAGGTGCGCGGCGCGTGGGCAGAGCTGCACCACACGCTGTTCGTCTTCGCCCCGGGCTACGGCGCCACGACCTGGCACCCGGAGTGGTGGGCGAACTACGCGTACTACGCGGTCGAGATCGCGCTCGTGACGGTATCGGGGTTCCTGTTCGCGGGGCTGGTGCTCGCGGTGTCGTTGGGGCGGCGCAGGCACGAGGTGCCTGGGCTGCTGCTGTTGGCGGGGATCACGACGCTGCACCTGGCGGGCATCGCGGTGCAGTCGAAGTTCTTTCCCTACCACTTCGCGGGGACCCTTCCGTTGATCGCGCTGGTGGCTGGGCTCGGCTGGTGGAAGCTGTGGCAGGCGAGCAAGCGCAAGGGACCGCTGGCCGTCGCCGGATTCCTCGCGCTCGTCGTGTTCCTCGCCAGGGCGCGTACCGCGACCAAGGATCTGGCCGAGACGTTCTGGGACCGGAGCTGGCAGCGGACTTCGGCGTTGCTGAGCGGGGACGCAGAGCGGAGCGCGTCGCTCGACGAGAAGCTCTACAGCGTGGCCGACGTGAGCTACGGCCAGAACATGAAGGTCGTGCGCTGGCTCCAGGACAACACGGCCGCGGACGATCCGGTCTACATCTGGGGCTTCGAGCCGTTCATCTACGACGTGGCGAAGCGTCGCCCGGCGACGCGCTACATCTACAACGTGCCGCAGCGTGTGGCGTGGTTCCGCGACGAGGCGCGCTCTCGGCTCATGAAGGATCTGCAGCGGGAGCTTCCGAAGGCGATCGTGGTGGAGCACCGCGATGTGTTCCCGGTGGTGACGGGCGACTCGCTCGATTCCGAAGCGAGTCTGCAAGGGTTCTGGGCGTTGAGGGAGCTGATCGACACGCGCTACATGCACGCGGCGGCGTTCGGGGACTTCGACGTGTACCGGCTGCGGAGCGAGTGACGCGCGGAGCTCACTTCCTGGAGAAGTCGTCGATCGACTGCGGCTTCTTGTCCGCCTTGCCGCGATAGGCCTTCTGCTTCGGATAGGTGCCGTCCTTGCTGACGGAATCGGGATCGGTCACCCGGGGCTGCTGCTGTTGCGGCTCGGGCACGAGGGAGTTGGTCGCGTCCTTCGGGCTGTTGGTCGAGTCGGCCTTCTTGACCTCGCCCTTGTAGGGCGCCTCCTTGTTGTCCGTCGTCTTCGGGCTCGGGAAGGACTCCGTCGGCACGGGCGCGACCTTGTTCGGCACCTTCATCGGCACCGCCGAATCCTCGGGAGCTGCGGAGCTCGACGGAGAAGGCGCCGGGGACCGCATCGCGTCGGCCGCACCCTGGCGTGCTCGGGCGACCTCGTCGGAGCGATCGCCCGCGGGGTCGAGCTTCGCGGCCTCGTCGAGCCCCTGCAGGCATGCGACCCACTCCTTGCTTTCGCAGCGTTGCAGGGCCGCGCTGCGCAGCTCTGCGGCGCGGAGCCGCGCGGACTCGACGGGCGTCACGGCGGAGTGGTCGGGGCCGACGGTGACGGCCTGCTGGGTGCGATGGCGCCAGGCCCAGAGGGCGGCGCCGACGATGACGACGATGGCGGCGACGGCGGCGAGCTGTGCGGCCCATCGCTCGCGGAGCTGCTTGCGCCAACGGTTCACGCGCTGGCGGACGCGCGGAGCGGGGACGTTGTCCTGCTCGGCGATGTGCTCGAGCTTCTCGCCTTCGCCCTCGCGGAGCATCCAGTCCAGGGTCTCCTGGCCCTGGGAGTCGGGAGGCATCTCGCGATCGACCCAACGAAGCAGGTCCTCCGCGGCGTGAGGAGCGGACGGGGCGTGGAGCTCGGGCTGGGCAACGGGGCGTTCGCGGCCGTTGCGCCGGAAGTGATCGGCGATCTTGTGACGCGCGATGCCGAAGACCCAGCGACGGATCTCCTCGGGATCGTCGGGGACCGACTGGGAGGCGAGGGCGTCGGCCAGGGTCGACTGGATGATGTCGTCGACCTCGCTGGAGGGGACGCGGGCGCGGATCATCTTCTCGAGCCCCTTGCGCAAGGAAGGACTGCCGATCTCCTGGCGAGGGCTGAACATGGAAGAGGGCATCGCGGTGCTCACACCGTAGCATCGGAGGTCGCGACGAATCTGTGACGGCCGCGGGAAAAAATGATCGGCTGAACCGATGAGCAAGGGCAAGGCGCTGGTTGCGGGGAGCGCGTCGACGGGATGGGACGCGATCCTCGGCGCGGGAGTGGGTGCATCGATTCGCTGACGAGCCACGCGGGTCAGCACCTGGCGGCCGCCACTTTTGCCTGGCGGCCCGCCACTTTCTCCGAACTCAGGCAAATATGTGGCGAATTCGCTTTGAATGCTCGTCTTCGAGCTGCGATCGGGGTGGCGGCCGCCACCTCGGGCCCAATCCAACTGTGCGGAATCGCGTGGCCGCGATCGTGGCACCTGACGTGCACAAACGTCGCGAGCACGCCGGCAGTTGGCCGCGTTGGACGACTGCGAGGCTGCGCTCTATCTTCGCGGAATGGCCGCAGACAAGGACGACAGTGCGATGAGCCAACCCTGGCCCTGCTACCCGGTCAAGCCACCGCCGCGCGGAGAGGACCTCCCCTACGACGACGGTGTCCCCATGGAGAGCGAGATGCACGTCAAGCAGATGACCCTGCTCATCGAGTCTCTCGAGCTCGGCTGGGCAGACCGCAACGACTTCTACGTCGGCGGCAACATGTTCGTGTACTTCAGCGAGCTGCAGTCCAAGAAGAACGACTTCCGCGGCCCCGACGTGTTCGTGGTGCTCGATACGGTCAGGAAGGTTCGGCGCTCGTGGGTCGTCTGGGAAGAGGGAGGCCGTACACCCGATGTCGTGATCGAGATCACGTCGCCGTCCACCGAAGCGGTCGATCGGGGAGAGAAGAAACGCATCTACGCGCGCGTCCTGCGCACGCCCGAGTACTTCCTGTACGACCCGTTCGAGAAGCGTCTCGAGGGCTATCGGCTCGACGCCGATCGAGGCGAGTACGAGCCGATGGCTCCGGACGAGCGAGGATGGTTCCGGAGCAAGATGCTTGGACTGTGGCTCGGTGTGCAGCGCGGCACCTACCAGCAGGTCGATGAGCTGTGGCTGCGTTGGATCGACGATGACGGTCGGGCGTTGCCGACCGGGACCGAGCGAGGCGATTCGATTGCCGCACAGGCCCAGTCGAAGGTAGCGCAGGCTGAGTCGAAGGCAGCCCAGGCAGAGTCGAAGGCAGCCCAGGCAGAGTCGAAGGCGGAACAGGCCGAGTCGAAGGCAGCCCAGGCAGAGTCGAAGGCAGCCGAGGCCGAGTCGAAGGTCGCACAATTCGAGTCGAGGTTCGAACGAGCCGAACTCGAAGCGCGACGCGCAAGGGATCGCGTTCGCGACGCTGCGCGCGCGTTGCTCGCCGCAGGCCATTCTCCTTCGGAGGTGGCTTCGTTGCTGGGGATCAGCGTCGACGAACTCGAGAAGTAGGCTGCGCGGCAACGGACGGGTGCCGCCCCGAAGGCTCAGTGTGTCGAGGTGGTGCTTGCAGCGGGGGCGGGCTTGCCCACGACGAGGCGTTGGGCGAGGGCGCGGTCGGCCTGCTCGCAGAACGCGAGGAAGGCCGGGTACTCCGCGGGCGTGATGCGGGTCTTGCGGAACGCGACTTTGGCGTGCACCGAGACCGTGTTGTCCTTGCGCTCCACGGTGACCTCATAGGAGCCGAAGGGGGTCGAGCCGCTGGTCGGAGCGGGGAGGGACTTGGCGACGAGGCCCTGGGGGATGCGCACGGTCCAGGTGTCGTCGAGGACGGAGGCGTAACGCAGCTTGATGTCGAGCTTGCGCTGCGACTGGGTGGCGAGGGAGGCGACGAAGCGTTCGCCCGGGGCGACGGGGACCGAGAGGTCATCGCCTTCGCGACGTGCGAACTGCGGCGCGCGGCCGCGGACGTGGACGCTTGCGGGCTTCTCGATGTCCTCGAGATCGCTGGTCTCGATGCCCGTGGGGCCGGGGTTGATCTCGAAGCCGGGAAGGTCGGAGGCGATGTCGTGGCCGAGCCGATCGCGTCGGGTCTGCGGGCTGTGATAGCGATCGCGCCACTGGGGTGCGAAGGCGCCGGTGGTCTCGATGCGCATGTCGAGGGAAGCGGAGCCGTTCGGGGCGAGGGTGGCCTCGAGCTGACGGCTTCGCCGGGTTTCCTCGGCGGGGGGCTCGGGGAGGTTGACGAGGCGCGATCCGTTCTCTCCGACCACGAGGGCGAGGGCGCCGCGGTCGAAGGCCGGGAGCTCGCGCGATCCGGTGAACTGTGCGGTCCCGTCGAGGTACAGGTCCATCGAGGGGACGTAGGCGATGGCGTGATCGAAGGGGGCGAGGCTGGCGGGGTCGCTGGGGAAGGCGCCGCGCATGCTGGTACGAACGAGGACCATGTTGGCGGGGATGCCGGCGACTCGGAGCATGCTGACGATGAGCGCGGCCTTGTCCTTGCAGTCACCCCAGCCGCGGGCGAAGGTCTGGGAGGCGCGGCGGGGTTTGTAGCCGTAGATGCCGAACTCGAGCGCGACGTATCTCGTTCGTTGTACGACATACTTGTAGACGGCGCGCACCTTGTCCTGCTCGGTGGTCAGCCCCTTGGTGACGCGCTCGACGAGGGCCTTGATCTCGTCGTCGGCAACGAGCTGATCCTTGGCGAGGCCCCAGTACCAGCGGCCGACGTCGTCCCAGGACTTGTAGGTGGAGACGTGGACGTTGCCGAGCAGCTCGGCCCAAGGGGGCATGGTGGGCTCGGGGACGATGGGGCTGGAGGACGGGAGGAAGAAGCGGATCTGGTGGCTGTCGGCGAGGTCCTTGTCCTCGCGCACGAGGCCGGGGAGGTTGGAGGCGCGCACGTGCAGGGGGCGGCTCTTCGGGGCGACGACGACGTATTCGGCGTTGTTGACCGGGGCGGAGGACTGCAGGAAGAAGACCTCGCCGAAGTAGTCGGCGAAGGTATTCTGCGCGGTGACGTCTTCGATGCGATAGCGCAGCTCGACGATGTCGCCGTTGTTGACCTTGGGGAAGTGGACGTAGAAGGTCCGCGCCGAGGTGTACATCGCGATGTCGGGATCGTCGGCGGGCCCTTCGTTGGTCTCGATCGCTTCGTCCACGCGGCCGTCGGCGCGGAACACGCGACCACCGCGGAGCTGCACCGACTCGCGGTCGGCCTGGTAGACGAAGGCGTACTCGCGTGCGGAGGCGGCGGCCTCGTCGGTGAGGGGCTGGTAGACGATCTGGTGGAAGCGGCTGGACAGTCCGCTTTCGTAGACGGTGGTGACCTGGAGGCTGCGCAGGGTGCGCTGGTGGAAACCCTGCGCCGAGGTGTTGCGCAGGCTCAGGAAGCGATCGGGCTCCCAGGCCCACGCCTCGTCGGCCTTGGGCCGCGAAGGCTCCACGTGCTCGAGGTAGTCGCGAACCTCGCGAAGCTGCGGCCGCAGGGCGAGCACCTTGCGCAACAGCGAGAGCTGCTCGCTGCGACGTCCGAGCTCGCCCAGCGTCGCCGCCTTCTCGCGCATGGTGTCGACGTCTTCCGGAGCGAGCTCCAGGGCGCGATCGAACATGGCGAGGGACTTGTCGTGCATGCCAAGGCGGAAGTAGGCGTTGGCCGCGACGCCGAGGGCGTGGGCGGAGCCGGGATCGATCGAAACGAGGCGGTGGAGCCAGTGCTCGGCGAGGGCGCTGTTGCGCTGGGCGACCGCGAGCTGCACCCGCGACGAGATCCAGGTGATGTCGTCGAACCGGTAGGACGAGTAGCGCTCCGACAGCTCGGTGGACTCGGCCTGGCGGTCAAGGCTGGAGAGCTGCGCGGCGGTGGCGCTGAGCAGGGCGACGGAACGCGGGGTGCGCTCGACCGCGCGCTCGAGGGTGACCAGGGCGGTGCGCTTGAGGCCGGCCTCGTTGAACAGATCCACGCGGCCGAGGATCGCCTCGGTGTTGTCGGGGTCGAGGGACAGGACGCGATCGAACAGCGGGACGGCGTCGCGCCAGTTGGGGCTGGTTCGGG
>JAKLDZ010000200.1 GCA_022703255.1 Myxococcota bacterium
CGCTCTGGCAACTGACCGCGCACGTTCCGTCGGAGCACTTCTGTCCCGCCGAACACGCGGCGCCGCACGCACCGCAGTTCGCGCTATCGGTCTTCGTGTTCGAGCAGATGCCCTGGCAGTTGGTCAGCCCCTGCTGGCAAGACAGCGCGCAGGCTCCGTTCGAGCACAACTGCCCGTTGGCGCACGCCGTCCCGCAAACGCCGCAGTTCGCGTTGTCCGAAAGGGGATTGACGCACAGCCCGCCGCACTCCGTGAGGCCCTGCTGACAGGATAGCGAGCAGGCGCCGTTGGAGCACAGTTGCCCGGCTGCGCACGCCTTTCCGCACCCTCCGCAGTTCGCGTCGTCTGCCGAAGTGTTCACGCACGTTCCGGCGCACTCCGTGAGCCCCTGCTGGCAGCTGAGCTGGCAGAGACCATTGGAGCACACCTGCCCCGCGGCGCACGCCGTCGTGCAGGCTCCGCAGTGCGCGAGGTCGGTCTGCAGATTCACGCACAGCCCGTCGCACTCGGTCAATCCCTGTTGGCACGAGATCTGACAAGTTCCGTTGCTGCAGAGCTGACCTGCTTCACAAGGCTGGTCGCAACCTCCGCAGTGGGCGTTGTTCGACTGCGTGTTCACGCACAGCCCGAGGCACTCGGTGAGCCCGGTCTGGCAACTGACGGCGCACTTCGCGTCCGAGCACTTCTGCCCCTCGGAACACGCGGTGCCGCAGTCGCCGCAGTTGCCGGGATCGGTCTCCAGATTGACGCACAGTCCCGCGCACTCGGTGAGGCCTTGCTGGCAGGAGACCGCGCAGGCGCCGTTGCTGCATAGCTGCCCTGCGGGGCACTCGGTGCCGCACGCGCCGCAGTTGTGGACGTCGGTCTTCGTGTTCGTGCAGGTCCCGTCGCACGCGGTCTGTCCGAGCTGGCAGTCGGCCACGCATTCGCCTGAAGAGCACAGCTCGGTGTCCTCGCAGGCCTTGGCGCAGCTTCCGCAATGGTCGCGGTCGCTCTGGACATTCACGCACTTGTCGCCGCAGACCTGCTGGCCGCTCGGACACTGCAGCGCGCACTTGCCCGCCACGCACGCCTCGCCGGTCTTGCACGCGTTGCCGCAAGCTCCGCAGTGCTTCGCATCGCTCTGCGGATCCACGCACACGCCGGAGCACACCTTCTTCGGGGGGGCGCAGGTCGCCGCCTCCGGCGCTGCGTCCGGCGCGGTGTCCACGGCCGCGTCCTGCCCAGGCGGGAAGTCCGGGGAGTCATCGCCGCCGGAGCACGCGCTCAGCGCCACCGGAATGACGGCGAGCCAGCTCAGGGTTCCCAGCGTGAAAGAGCGCTTCATTCGAGACCTCGCATGTGCAGGGGATCGGGACCGGACCACGACGTTGGAAGAACGGTGCCATGCGGGTCTGCGTCGGATCGACGGTCTCAGCGGGAGATCGTTGCAGCAGTGTTCACGCGTTGTGCAACGGGTGCACGATCGTCGTGAACGACATGCGCGCCACGTGGGGGCCGGCGGCAACGAGTCATTGAACGCATCCCGTCGCGACGTCGTCGATCTCGACGGCTTGAGCAGTCTGGCGAGAGCGACTCAGCCGAACCGGGGTCAGTCCGACCCCCGAGCAGCTTCCGCGCGTCGAGCCCGTCGCCTCCGCAATAGTGCGGCGGCACCCCAGCCGGACAGCGCGGCGCCCGCGCAGGCGCCGAGCAGGAAACCGAGCTGCCCTGTCGCCTCGTAGCCCCGGAGCCCATTGAACTCGCAAGTGTTGCAGAAGTTGCCGCCGAACATCGCCCCCGCGATGAGCCCGAGCACCGCGAACACGATGCTTCCCGCGATGGCTGCTGCCGCCACGCAGGCCCAATGTCCGATGGTTCGTCCGGCAGTCATTGCGTCTTCTCGTGGATCCCGTTTCCGTCCGTAGCATGGATCCACGCAGACGACACGCGAGGCCGTCGAAATGCAACGCTCGGAAGGTTCGCGGACGTCAGCCGGTGGACGATCGGTGCCGGCGGGGCGGCGGCTTTGTGCCGGGATCTTCTTCGGGGTGCAGGATCCCGAGAGGAACGGACGCCTTGCGAGGTTCGAGGCCGTGTTGTCCACGCACAGGGACCGCGACGGACAGTGCGCGTGTGCCGGGATGGTGGTAGAAGACCGTGTCGGGGTTCTGTACACCGGGAGGTGCTCTTGAATCGCAATCGTGCCCATGTTCGGACTTGCATCTGGCTCGCTGTCGCGGCGGGAGCTTGTGTGTTGCCTGCCGTGGCCTGCGGTACCGACGACGCCGACGGCACAGCGCCCGGGGGCGTGTGCACCCCGGGCAAGCAGGAGGCCTGCGCATGTCCGGGAGGGGCGCAAGGCGCGCAAGCTTGCAACGCCCAGGGAACCGCATTCGGCGCGTGCGAGTGTCCCGATGCCAGCGCGGGGACTGGGGGTGGAGCCGGGGCCAATACTGGCGGCAGTGCGGGAGCCGACACTGACGGCGGTGCGGGAGCCAACACCGGTGGAGCTGCAGGCGCCCTCACCGACGGCGGTGGCGGCGGTACGCCTGGTGCGACCATCACGGAGATCGCCAACGGAACCGTCGCCGTTGGCACCAACGTCACCGTTCCCGGTGTCGTCGCCATGAGCCGCAAGTTCCTCGTCGCCAGAAGCTCCTCGCAGCACACCTGCACCTGGGGCGTGTTCGTGTCCGAGGCGGGTATCGCAGAGACCAAGGCCTACTCCGGCATCCTGGTAATGAGCGTGGGATTGCCTCCCGTTGTCGAGGACGGTGGCAGCACCGAATACTGCCCGCTGCTCGGTTCCGAACCCACCGGGGGTGGCATTCCCGATGACATCCAACCCGGGGTCCTCGTGAACGTCGTGGGTGTCACGACCTACGCCGTCGTCGCAGCCTGTGCGAACGAGCCCAACGGCAGTCAGACGTCGATGCGCCAGATCTCCAATGCCACGGTGACCCCCACCGGCTCCACCGCATCGATCCCGACGGCACACGTGATTCCCACCGCCGACCACGGGAAGCTCGCCTCTCCTCTGCCTGCGGAGCAGGGTTTCCACGACATGTGGGGCGGCGTGAAGGTTCGGCTGGAGAACGTCGCAGCCGTCGAGACCAGCGAGGGCGGCATCGTGAACGCCTATGGCGAGATTGCCCTGCAGGGCGGACCGGTCGTGGGAACCAAGGTCTACTACCGCGGGTATGCGAAGGAAGACGATGCCTGCCACGCGGCACCCGTCTTCGGCAACGCTCCCGTGACCTTCGCCTGGATCGAAGGGTTCTCCTATCTCAGCTACTGCACATGGGCTCTGCAGCCCAACAGCAAGTGCACGGACATGAATCCGCAGAGCATGGACTGCGATCTGGGCGGTGCGGGCGACCCCACCACAAGCTGTCTGCATCCTTGAACCCGGTCTGTTCCACGCCGTAGCATCCACGAGAATCGAAGGAGGACCGCATGGGATCGATGTATCGCGCGCTCTGCCCTTGCGGCCACCACGCGGACCGCATCGTCGATGGAGTCGGGTTCTCCGACGTGCCGCACTCCCCAGCCATCTGCAAAGTCCCCCTCCGTCGGTCCACGCCGCTGACCTTGTCATTGCCATCGATGCACCGACGCGCGACACTCGCGCCCGCGTCGGGTTGACGTGTGCAAACGCCGGTTTCCAGGAGGTCGACATGATGAAGGGGAAGAGCAAGACCGCCCGCCAGAGCTTGTCCTGGCTGCGAACAGGAGCGCTGCTCGCGGTGCTCGCGGCGGCTTCGACGGCGAGCGCGCAGGAGGACCACCGCGCCTGGCAGCACGGCATCAGCTTCTTGAAGCTGCCGGGCGGCGCGTATGAGGTGATCTGGTCGAGCGCCGGCAATCCCCCGATCGTGCCCGACGGCAACTGGACTCACGACGTCTATCACGCGCGCGTGGACCCTTCCAATCCGAGCCTCGACCCGAGCTCCGCACCCGCCATCATCTCGGAATCCGAAGCCCAGGAGCCTGCAAGCGCCGCGATCAGCCAGGATGGTCGCATCATGATTACGATGGAGGACGGCTGGAACACCGCTAACGAGGTCTGCCAGCGCTTCGGGGTCTACGATGCCAACCTCGAGCCGGTCCTGGCCTACCCCCAAATGGCGTCCGATGGTGGACACTCCGGACACGTCGCCGCCGTCGGGAATCGCTTCGTCGTCCATTACTCCGATGGATGGGTGGACGGAGGCGGAGTCGACGACCTCGGAACGGGCGACGACGTCCTCGCCGCGATCTACGGCTCTTCCGGTGAGCATCAAGCGACGGTGAACGTCGCCGTGGGCGACGCCACGCGGGACTGGTGGCCCATCGTGGCCGGGGCCGCCTCCCGTGCCTGCCTCGTCTGGCAGCGCTACGTAGAAGGTGAGCTGTATTCGGACTTGATGGTCGCCGTCCTCGATCCCGGAGCGGGTGCCCTCGTCGTGAGTCCGAAGAAGCTCGAGACCAACGTCGAATACTATCACTACAGCGTGAAGTACATCACGGCGATCGACCGCTTCTTGATTCGCGGAACCTTCCGTACGGGGGGCGGAGGCTTCGGATACCTCGTGGCTCCGGACGGTGCCGTCACCGCGACGAACACCACGCTCGAGTCAATCGTGCGAGAGTCGGAATCCATCGTGCGCGATGACAACGATTCCGCTGCCGTCGCGCAACCGATGCTCCCGACGGGCCTTTCGCTCCTCAGGGTGACGCCGACGAGCATCGAAGCGAAGGCGAGCATCGCGGATGGCTACCCATGGGACTACATCGGAACCGATGGCGCCTTCGTTGACACGAATCGAGTGTTCGTGGCGTCGTTGGCGACCAGCGGCATGGTGACGAAGCTGTTCTCCGACGTCGCGCCCTGGGGCGACTCTCCCAGTGATGGCGGAGCGCCGAGCGACGCAGATGGGGGTGAGAGTGACAGCGGCAGCGCTGGCACCGGCGGTGGTGGCAGCGACAGCGGCGTGGTGTCCGACGGAAGCGACAGCAGCACGCCAGGCGGCGGGGCCGGGGCCACGAGCGATGCTTCATCCGATTCCAGCGGCGCGTCCGAATCCGGCGGATGCGGGTGCCATCTCGGCACCCGTTCTTGCGGCGGCGGCGCGTGGATGCTGACGCTGCTTCTGCTCGCGGGGAGCGGCCTGGTTCGAGGCAGGAGGTCGCGCGCCGCTGCATGAGCTCCGCGGGTCATCCGACGCGTTCTGCGCATCCACCAGAGTCGCAGGCGGATCGAGCGGCGTGTGCGTGACCGCGATGGCTCGATCCATCGTCACGGGTCACCCTCCGCCGACGTCGAAGCTGTGCTAGAACGCAGGGTCAGGTGGATCCACGGGCCCTGGTGATGGCTGCGTTCCGGATTCTCTCTCGTGCGATGGAGCTCTCATGAACTACCGCGTCTTCGGAGCTTGTGTCCTTTCGGGCTGTCTGCTCGCCGCAGCCGCAGAGGCCAAGGAGCTGCACGTGAGCCCGACCGGAACGGCCTCGGGGGACGGCTCTTCGTCGAAGCCGTGGGATCTCGCGACCGCGCTCTCCCACCCCAGCGTCGCGCCCGGGGATGTCCTCTGGCTTCACGGCGGCGACTACGCCGGGAGCTTCGTCAGCGAGCTCACGGGCACCCAGACCAGCCCCATCGTCGTGAGGAGCGCGCCCGGAGAGTGGGCGAGAATCGACGGAAGGAGCGGCGCGAGCTCGACATTCGAGTTCAACGGTGCGTGGACGATTTACCGCGACTTCGAGATCACCAACACCGAGACGGACCGCTGGGGCGACCGCCCAGGCGGAATCGACGTCTTCGGCGCGAACCTCAAGCTCGTCAATCTCGTCATCCATGATCTGGGCAGCAACGGCTTCTGGTCGTCCGCCCAGAACTCCGAGATCTACGGGTGTCTCGTCTATCACAACGGCTTCGATGACGGCGACCGCGGACACGGTCATGGCATCTACACGCAGAACTCCGCGGGAACCAAGACCATCGCGGACAACATCGTATTCGGTGGGTACTCCTTCGGCATCCACGTGTACACGGAGAACGGGGCGATTGAGGGCTACGACCTCATCGGCAACGTCTGGTTCAACGCCGGCGTGATCTCGTCGGTCAGCGGCCACAAGGACGATTGCCTCATCGGCGGTCTGAAGCCGGCGGACCGGATCTCCCTGCGCGAGAACCTGGCTTGGGCGATCGGAGGCGATACCCGCAGCGTGCAACTCGGCTACAGCGTCCCCAACGGGGAGGTCACCCTCCAGAACAACTACTTCATCGGGGCCCTGAAGTTCGCCTCGCCCTGGTCGTCGGTCTCCATGACGGGCAACACGCTCTGCACCGTCACCGGCGTGGACACCCAGACCTTCCCCAACAACACCTATCTCAAGACCACGCCCGCCATCCCCAAGGTCTTCGTTCGGCCGAACAAGTACGAACCCGGCCGCGCACACGTCGTGGTGTACAACTGGGGAGAGGCCCCTTCACAGCCCGTTGACCTCTCGAGCGTGCTGTCCGTAGGCGATGCGTTCGAGATCCGCAACGCCCAGGACTACTTCGGACCTCCTGTCGTGACCGGCACCTTCCAGGGCTCCCCCGTCTCCATCCCGCAGCTCGGCCTCGCACCCGTCCAGCCCGTAGGCACCCCCGGCTCCTACGACCCGGCGGATCAGACGGGGTCCCTCTTCAACGCCTTCGTTGTCCGCAAGCTCGCCAGTGCATGCTCCTCGGCCGTCTCGTGCAACGACGACAACCCGTGCACGACGGACGACTGCCAGCAGGGAGTCTGCGTCAACACCCCCGCAGCCGGTTGCTGCCAGAGTGCCGTTCAGTGCGACGACGGGGATCCTTGCACCGCGGACTCGTGTTCGGACCATGCCTGCCAGCACTCCACGGTCACCGGGTGCTGCAAGGACGCGTCGCAGTGCGATGACGGGAGCGCCTGCACGGAAGACTCGTGTTCTTCCGACGCCGCCGGGCCGCAGGCGAGCTCCGAGGGGTCGAGCGACGGCGGATGCGGGTGCAGCACGCCCTCGCGTCGCAGCCCGTCGCCGCTGCTCGCCGCGCTCGTCGCTGTCGTCTGGGCAGGGTTGCATCGACGCCGCCTCGCCTGACTCTGCAACTCGGGCGTCGAACGGGACAGTGTTCGTTTCCGTACCGGCCCTGTCCTCCTCGCGGCCAAAAGGGTATAGGGTGACGGCTCATGAAGCCCGTCTCCGTTGCTGGTTGGATCGCCGTGCTCGTCATCGCCGGAGCCTCCACGTGGTCGTGCGGAGATGACGAATCCTCGGCTCCCGGTCCCGCTGCGGGCGGCGCCGGGGTCGATGCTTCTGTCGGGAGCGGGGGTATGGGTGGACCAAGCGCTGGCGGTGCGGGCCTGGGCGGCGCGGCAGGAAACGAGCACGGCGGCAATGGCGGCACAGCCGGTGACGCTGGCACGGGCGGCGGTGCGGGTGCGTCCGGTGGCGCTGGCACGGGCGGCGATGCGGGTACGGCTGGCGGTGCGGGCACGGGCGGCGCGGACGACGCGGGGCCACCCCAGGAATCGGGCGTCACCCCACCAGCGACCGGCACGGTCGACATCGCCTCGTGCAAGGGTGTCGACGGCATCGATCAGTCTTGCTCCTTCCGCTACCTGTTCGATCCTTCGAAGTGCAGCGCAGCGTCGCCGTGCGACAAGCTCGTGGTGTTCTGGGGTGGTGGCGAGATGGACTGCAGCAAGTACGATCCGATCCTGCAGGCGTGGTCCGGTGCGGGCTACTTCGCCACGTGCGTGGTCCTGTTCGAGGACAGCGATGGCGCAGGGCTGGAGCCCTACTACAAGGAGGCCCCGCGGGTAGATCTGTCGCTGCGGGCCGTGGTCGGTTTCGGCAAGGCGGTCTGGAGCGGCAAGGATTTGTTGCTGGCGGGAATCAGCCACGGGGCGAGCGCGCCCGTGATCGCGATGGCTCGCACCGCGATCGACGAAGCAGCGGAGTGGAAGGGGTCGCGCAAGACCGGTGGATGCTTCTACGACGGCACCTACGACGTGGCTGCGACCGATGCGTTCCTGGGAACCGGCAATAACGGTGGAGTGTGTGTTGCCCCGGTTCCCCATGCGAGGATCGTCGGACGCTACTACTCCACGGGACCGCTGGTGCATTCGTGCGTGAACAACAAGTGCGCGTGTGACTCGGACCACTCGCCCGACATGGACCAGGACTCCATCTCGGACGTCACGCCCGCCAGCTTCTCGGTCCGTCGATGGAAGCTGATCGAGTGCGGGAGCTCGATGGATCCCTGCACGCAGGACATCCTTCCAGGGGCCCCGATCGAGGCGTTGTGCGGCAACATCGACGCCTCGCCGGACCACTCGTGCGAGTTCGATTCGATGCCGAACGCGGGTCACGGCACGTGTGCAGCCACAGGTGCTTCCCGGTGCATTCAGTGGTTCGACGCGTTGCCGCCGGACTGACGGCCGTCACCGCCCGGGTCTCACCCGGCGTCTACGGACCGACGTGGCCGTCTTCGTCGCGCGCCATCGCCTCCTCGTTGCGACGGATCATCGCGAACACGAGCCGCACCAGCCTTTTCACCTCCTGCACCGGTGCCATCGGCCCGCGGATCGGAGAGGCATCCAGCGCGTAGAACCGTGTCGAGCGACGCGCGTCGTCGCCCGCCGCTCTGCGCCTCATCCGGATTCGAACGCCTCCGCCCCCTCTCCATCCGAATCGCACCAGGAATCCCCCGCCCGTGTCGCGCATCATCCCGGACTTCTCCAGCGTCCACCCCTCGCGCGTCTCCCCCTGCTCCCACGGGCTCAGCAGTCGCCCCACCCGCGCGCGCTGCAGCCAGGGATCCGCTCCGCCGTACACGCTCGACAGCGCGATCGCCTCCGCCGCCTTGAGCCGGTCCGGCTCCGTCGCCATACGCTCGATCAGCAGGCTCTTGCACCGGGCGAGCGCCTCCCGGGACCACGCCGGGCTCTCGATCAAGTACGGAATCCCCGTCTCGCAATGGCGAATCCCGAGCTCCCCCGCCCGCTCCCACAGCCCCGAGCCACGATAGACCTGCAGGAGCGACACCAGCACAGCGCCTACCGCCGGAGCACCGCCTCCGCCCGGCTCGCACCACGACAACAGCGTGTCCAACGTCCTGCGGAATCCCTCTTCGGTATCGTGCGGAAGCCCGAGCACGATGCTCGCCACCGGTGGACGCGCCACCCGCGCGATCTCTCGCAGTGTCGCCTGCAGCGCACGCGCATCGACCGGCGCCCGCTCCAGCCCCTCCATGCCCCCTGCCGCCAGGGTCTCCACTCCGCACAGCACCACGTGCGTCGGAAGGCGCGAGAGCAGTCCGAGCTGCGTTGCGTCGATCCGATCGTGGCGAAGGTTGTACGTGAATCGAACTTCGCCCTCCGGATCCGCCCGACGGATGGCTCCGACCGTGAGCGCAAGGGCCTCGGTGTCGTAGTTGACGGCCGAATCGGTGAGGGTGATGTGCCGGTGTCCGCGGGACTTCGCCCATCGAATGACCTCTTGGACACGCTCCGGGCCGGAGAAGCGAAGGCGCTTGTCGGCATTCCAGGTGCAGTACCCGCAGCCGTGCAGGCACCCGCGCGACAGCTCCACCATCATCGCGTGCAACGGCGGATCGAGCAGCCCCGCGAGGTAGGGAGAAGGGATGTCGTCGAGCGCGCCGACCGAGACCGGCGGGGCGCCGCGCACGATCTGGTGGCCCTCCCGAAAGACGACTCCGGGGCAGCTCTCGAGTCCCTCGAAGTTTCTTCGAAGCAGCTCGCGGAACGGAATTTCCCCTTCGCCCAGCACCAGCACATCGACGTCGGGCAGCGCGCGGAGCAGTGATTCCGGGGCCCCCAGGGTCGCACGTCCGCCGAGCACGATTCGAACCGCGGCCATCCGCTCCTTGAGCGCCCGCGAGGCCTGGCGAATCGCATCGAGATTCCAGCAGTATCCCGAGAACGCCACCACCTGTGGCGCGCGTGCGAGAATCCGCTCCACGTCTTCGGTCGTCGCCGCAACCTCCTCGCGGTCGTCTTCGAGCTCGAGGGGTTCCGCGTCACCCAGCAGGGGCTCAGCGTGAATGGCGAAGGCTGCCGCGTGGCGAACAACACGGTCGAGTGGGACGGCATTGCCATCAGCGGCGGCAACCAGCGGATCGACGGCAACCGGGTGCTGTGGGGCGGCCTCAC
>JAKLDZ010000201.1 GCA_022703255.1 Myxococcota bacterium
GGAGGGAGTGGGGGAGGTCAGGGGGTGTGTCAGCCCGGGGCGACGCAACCGTGCTACACGGGTCCAGCGGGCACCGAAGGCGTGGGGCAATGCGTCGGGGGGACGGCGACGTGTCTTGCGGACGCGAGTGGATTCGGGCCTTGCGAAGGCGAGGTGCTTCCGGGTGTGGAGAGTTGCACGACACCCGGAGACGAGGATTGCGACGGATTGGTGGACGAGGAGGGGGCGGATTGCGTGTGTGTGCCTGGGGAGCAATCGGCCTGCTACACGGGCCCAGCGGGGACGGAGAACGTGGGGCCGTGCAAGGGGGGCATGCAGGTCTGCAACGCCGACGGCAAGAGCTGGGGCGAATGCGTGGGGCAGGTGCTTCCGGTGGCGGAGGACTGCACGACGGGAGAAGACGAAGACTGCAGTGGTGAGGCGAACGCGGAGGTGGACGGGTGCGTCTGTCCGCCGGCGGGACAGACTCAGTGCTACACCGGACCGGACGGCACGAAGGGGGTGGGAATCTGCGTCGGTGGTGTCAAGACGTGCGCGGATGACGGCAAGTCCTGGGGTGTGTGCGAAGGGGAGGTATTGCCATCGGCGGAGTCCTGCGAGGTGGACGGGGACGAAGACTGCGACGGAGTGAGCAACGAGGCCGAGGCGGGGTGTGTGTGTCTGCCGGGGACGACGAAGGCCTGTTACGAGGGGCCTGTCGGAACGGAGGGGGTCGGGACATGCGCAGTGGGCTCGTCGACGTGCAACGCGGACGGCAAGGGGTGGGGTGCGTGCGTCGGGCAGGTGTTGCCTGCGGAGGAGTCGTGTGATTCTCCTGGCGACGAGGATTGTGACGGGAAGACGAACGAGGAAGGGGCGGGGTGCGTGTGTCTACCGGGCGCAGTGGAGTCCTGCTACGAGGGACCGGACGGGACGTTGGGGGTGGGGATTTGCGTCGCGGGGACCAAGACGTGCAACGCCGACGGCAAGACGTATGGGCCGTGTGAAGGGCAGGTGGTGCCAGCGGCGGAGTCTTGTCTGGTCTACGGGGACGAGGACTGCGACGGGCAGGTGAACGAGGAGGGGACGGGGTGTGCGTGTCCGCCGGGGGCCGTGGAGAAGTGCTACAGCGGGCCTGCGGGGACTGCGGGAGTGGGGGTTTGCAAGGCCGGTTCGCGAACCTGCAACTTCGAGGGCAGCTCGTGGGGGCCGTGCGAAGGAGAGGTGTTGCCGTCCCAAGAATACTGCTTCACGCCTGACGACGACGACTGCAACGGGTCGAATCTGGTGTGTTCCGGGGCCACGGATGTCTGCGGTCCCAACGGGACCTGCGTCACACCTTGCGATCCCTTGTTGCTTGGAACCTCGTACATCGGCTGCGAGTACTATCCGACCGTGACGACCAACTCGCAGCTGGGAAGCAAGGCTGCGCCCGGAGCGTCGGGGTTCCACTTCGCGGTAGCCATTGCGAACACGGACTCGAAGTCCGCTACCTATACGATCACGCGAGGCACGGCCTACACGACATCGGGTACGGTCGCTGCCAACAGCGTGCAGATTGTGCAGCTTCCGTGGGTGACCGAGCTCGCGAATCCTTCTTCCTACGTGTCGCTGGTATCCCGCAACTCCACCGGGGCGGGCGCCTATCGCCTCGTCGCGAGCCGGCCGGTCACGGTCTACCAGTACAACCCGCTCGAGTACTCGTCAGGCGGCGGATACTCCTACACGAACGACGCTTCGCTGCTGTTGCCGGTCAACGCATGGCGTTCCACCTACCGGGTGGCAGCGCGGAACACCTGGAGCGGGTACCCCGGGTTCTACGCGGTCGTCGCGAGCCAGGACGCCACGTCGGTGACGCTGAGTCCTTCAGCGACCGGAGCGATCATACGGGCGGGCGGAGGCGTGGCCTCCAACGGCACGGGGACCGTGTCGTTGAATCGAGGAGACGTGTTGCAGGTGATGTCCGCGTCGGGCGGCGGAGGACCGGACATTTCCGACGTGACCGGCACGTATGTCAGCTCGACGAAGCCGGTGCAGGTGTTCGGCGGACACGATTGCACGGATATCCCCTGGAACGTGACGTGGTGCGATCATATCGAGGAGTCGATGTTCCCGATCGAGACGCTGTCCACGGAGTACTTCGTCGGTGCGCCCTGGATCGGCGTGAACAGCGTGAAGGCGAACCAGGTCCGCATCGTGGCCATGGATGGGGCCACGACGCTGACCTACGATCCGCCGCAATCCGGGGCGCCGACATCAATCGCTGCGGCTGGGCGGTACGTGGAGTTTCAGACCTCGGGCGTCT
This sequence comes from Myxococcota bacterium, assembly GCA_022703255.1. Lineage (GTDB taxonomy): Bacteria > Myxococcota_A > Polyangia > Polyangiales > Polyangiaceae > JACRCQ01. The sequence goes on from JAKLDZ010000201.1 coordinate 2,285, forward strand.
TCCGGATCACCGGTTCGGGGCGGATCCTCGTGGCGCAGTACATGATCGGACAGGCGGCGGGCGGGAACACCGGAGACCCTGCCATGGCGCTCGCGGTCACGTCGCAGCAGTATCGGACGAACTACCTGTTCCACGCGCCGACGAACTACGAAGCGAACTTCGTCAACGTCATGGCGCCCACGGGCGCGTCGGTGACGCTCGACGGTGCCGCGGTGACCGGGTTCACGGCGATCGGGAGCACGGGGTTCGGGATCGCGCGGGTGCAGCTTCCGAACACGAACCTCGGGAATCACAGAATCCTGTCGAACATGCCCGCCGGAATCAGCGTGTACGGCTACGGCCAGTACACGAGCTACTGGTATCCGGGCGGGTTGGACCTCAAGATCCTGCAGTAGTCTGCGCCGTGCGTCGGGGTCTCCCGGCGCACGGAAGAACCCCTCCTCGATACTCCCCTACGGCCGACGGCTCAGCGCTTGTTCCAGCGCTCGGCCAGCTCCGGGAAGAGGGTGGCCCCCATCTGCAGGAGGTGCGCGGAGTGGTGCTCGCGCGTCTGACCCCGGAAGCCACGCACGTGCAGGCCGCCGGCTCGCACGTCGCGCACCGGTTCCATCTTCTTCTCGAGACTCGGCTCCACGGCGTTGAGGGCAGACTTCAGGTGCAGGTGCTCAGGGGCGACGGGGGAGTTTTCCACGGGCTCGACCTCGCCCTTGATGGCATCGAGCAGATACGACGCGGTCTCTCCGGAGCCGACGTAGGTCACCGGATCGATGTCCGAGTGGGTGATGGCGAACAGCATGTCGCCGGTCACCGCTTTCCGCGCGGCTTGCACGAAGGGGGCGAGCTGGCGGTGGTTGAGCTCGGAGGGACGCTCCGGAAGCCGTCCGCAGTGCAGACCGTCCGACAGCAGCACGGCGTCGAGCGGATCGGTCTTGCGACGGACCTGGAGGATGGTCGAGATGGCGCCGTAGCCTGCGCTCCAGGAGGAGAGGCCGACCCTGCGAAGGGCCGGGCTCTGCAGTCCGCGCTGCGTGATCGCGTTGTGGATCTGGGAGAGCAGCGCTTCGTAGGTACCGGGGGCGGCATAGGCGTTTTCGTACACCGCGGAGCCGACTCCGAGGTTGATCACCGCGACCAGGGCGTTGACCTTGGCGACCTCGGCGCTCTCGACCATGACCTTGACGTTGCCGTGGAAGTGGAGGAGCAGGTCGTAGTCGCCGGTCTGGGAAGCGAACGTCTCCGGGATGTAGAGCACGCCGCCTCGGATGGTGGAGTATCCATCGCGGCGCAAGCGGGCGTCGGCGCTCGGTCCCGCGGGCTCGGGGGGGGCGGGGACCGGCGCTTCGGGGGCGGGCTTCGCGATCTCGATGGATCCAGGGAGCAGCGAGGTCATCGCGCGCACGGCGCGCTGGTCGATGCGAGTATCCTGAGCGGCGGAACGCGCAACGACGACGGCGGCGACGAGGGAGAGCAAGCCGGCCATGGCGGCGCGGATGCGGTTCCGGCTGCGGGACTTCGGACGAGGTGTTGCGACCGCATCGGTCTCGGTCTCGGCGACGGCCACCGGCGGCGGCGTCGGAGTCATGGTCATCGCCCACCGCTCGACCGAGGGCGGACCGTCGCTGGCGCGCTTGGCGTTCCGAGGGAGCTGACGCAGCGTGCCGAGAGAAGTTCGGGCTACGACATAACTGCCATCGGGACAGGAGACAGGGGGCGTGGACGGGGTTGGCACCGGACGCGGGGCGACGGAGGGAACGGAGGCCCGGCGGAGTGGAGCGGAGGTTGCGGGGGCCGGGCGGGGCGTGACCGACGCGATCGAGGCCGCGCGCCTGGGCTGAACGGAATCCGGCGAGGATTTCCGGGGCAGGTCGTCGTGGCTCGAACGCATCGTCATGGACCCCGACGATTCGCCGGAGTCGGGGCAGACGGCCAAGTTTTTGCGGATATACTCCGGCCGGTCTCATGCTGACGATCCCTGGACGCGCCGAGTACGAGGAAGAGGTCAAGAAGAGTCGATTTCTCGCCCGAGCTGCGCGCGTCGAGTCAGCGGAGGAGGCGTCGTCGTTCCTGCACGAGGTCCGTGACACCGACGCGACGCACAACTGCTGGGCGTGGCGGATCGGGGATCAGTATCGTTTTTCGGACGACGGCGAGCCCGGCGGCACGGCGGGGCGACCGATTCTGGGGGCGATCGACGGGCAGCAGGTGGACCACGTGATGGTGGTGGTGACGCGGTGGTTCGGGGGGATCAAGCTGGGGGCGGGGGGGCTGGTGAGAGCGTACGGGGGCACGGCCGCGGAGTGCCTGCGCCGGGCGGGCAGACTCGAGGTGCGACCGAAGATCCATGTGGGGGTCGCCGTGCCGTTCGATCAGATCGGTGCGGTGTATCCGGTGATCGAACGGCATCAGGTCCGGAAGCTGTCCGAGAGCTACACCGACGGCGGGGTGTCGTTGGAGCTCGAAGTGGAGGAGGCAGGGGAGGAGGGGTTGCGGCAAGCGTTGCGGGATGCGACGAGGGGCCGCGTGGTATTCGCGCAAGGAGCCGATCCGCCATCGCGGTCGTGACGGGTGAGGAGCGGAGACGGAGGACGGGGAGGGGCGCGAGCGATCAGGGCGACTGCATCTTCTCGGTCATGATGCTGAGGATCTCGCGATCGACGGAGACCATGCCGAGGTTGGCGATGCGACCCATGTTGGCGAGGGAGGCGGAGCCGTCGCTGCCGACGATTCCATCGGAGACGGGGATGCCGACGCCGCACATGGCGAGGGTAGCTGCGCGGAAGGCGGCGTCGACGGCGGTCATGGTCTTGAGGGCGCAGCCCATCTTCGCACCGTCGCAGACCATGCCGGTGACGTTGCCGACCATGTTGTTGATGGCCAGGGAGATCTCGCGGTCGGAGCCTCCCTCGAGCAGGACGAGGCCGGCGGCGAGGCCGATCCCGGCGGCGTTGGAGCAGCCGCACACGGCCGAAAGCGTTCCGAGGTGTTCGGTGGTCAACGAGGTGACGAGGCAGGCGAGCGCGAGGGCCTCGTCGATGCGTTCCTGGGGCGCGCCGATCTCGTGTCCCCACAGGACGAGGGGGACGGTGCACACGATGCCTTTGTTGCCGGAGCCGGCGACGGACATGACGACGAAGTCCTCGCCGGACATGCGGGCGTAGACACCGGCGCATACCAGGCGGCTGGAGCGCGAGATGTCGTCGCCCATGCGGGTGCGGAACGGAGCGGGGAACAGCGAGAGACCGTGGCGCGCGATGGCGAGATTGAGCTCGGCGCCTTCGCGCAGGCGGAGGCGGTCCTGCAGGGAGATGGCTTGGGCCACCGCGATCAGATCGCGGAACGGGAGGGCGGCGATCTCGCGAGCGAGCGCGCCGTCGTGCGCGGAGGCCTCCGAGGTTTCGAACGGGACTTCGACACCGTCGCGCTCCAGGCGTGTGAGGCGCGTGTGGTTCTGCTCGATGACGGCGCGACCGAGGCCGCGGTCGGAGGTGACGGAGCAATCGACGTACAGGGCGGTCTTGGCGGGATCGACCTCGACGGTGACGGCGCCGAGATCGAGCAGGGACTGGGCCTGCCGGAGGATTTCGGGGGTGATCTGGCGGAAGCACTGGAGTCTGGCGGAGGGGTCGGGGAGGAGGGCGCCGATGGCGAGGGACCAACGGATGCCGATACGGTGGTCGGAGTGGGGGATGCCGACGGCGTAGCAGTATTTGTAGATGCGGGGATCGCAGGTGAGGCGAACGGAACGGATCGAACCACGAACAAGCTCGGTGGCGTTCGCGGCAGCGAAGGCGATGCAGGCGGGTTCGGTGCAGCCGAGGGCGGGTCGGCATTCCTGGTCGAGATAGCTTTCGAATCGCATGCGTTGCGAATCCTACGCGCTCGCGGAGGCCGGGGAAAGGCAGCTCATCGGGCGCGGAAATGGATGGTGAGACGCATGCGGTGGGGATGGAAGGGGAGTCAATCCCAGAGCTGCAGCATTTCGCCGAGTCGCATGGTGGCGCCGCAGCGGGGGCACGGGCCCGGGTGGGCCCAGAGGCGCCAATCGTGGCCGCGCCCTTTGGGGCACGCGGTGGGGAGCTGGGGACGAGGCGAGGGGGCCAGGCTGGTGAAGGGGGGCATCAGCGCGACGTCGTGCAGCCTCTTGCAGGTCCGACAGGAGATGGTCGCGGTCGCGCCTTCTTCGGAAATGTCGTAGTCGCCGGCCACGGTGGCGCGGTAGCCGCACTGGCAAGTGAAGGTGTAACGGGTGCCCATGGAGGAGACTCCTGCGTAGCTTCGATAGAACCCTATCCGGCGATCGCACGTGCGATCAACGCAGGAATGGTCCGCGGTCGAAGATTGATGTCTTCCCGGATGCGAAGGGTGAAAGTCGATGAAAAACGCGCATCCAATCCGTTCGAATCAGCGATTGAATCGCTCGTCATATCGCGCGGAATCGCGGTGCGATCGAATCGATCCCGCGAGCTGCGGAGACGTCGACCCGGCTCCCCCGGCGGTGTGCGTCGATCCCTCGGGGGGAGACGTCGTCGCGCCGGGGGGCCGGCAGACGGCGGACGGCAATCGGGGGAACGATCGCATAATTTCACGTGCGCGGATCTTCCCTCGCCTCGTCGGGCTGCTACATTCCGCGCGCACCCGCCCAGCAGCGAGGTCCCGTGATGCAACCAGGTTGTGCTTCGACCCCCGTCGCAGTGTCGCCCGCCGCCGGCGGCCCCTTTCGCTTCGAGCTCCGCGTCCCCGAAGACGCCATCGATCGCCTCGGACACGTCAACAATGTCGAGTACGTCCGCTGGTTGCAGGATGCGGCGCTTCGCCACTCCGACAGCGCCGGTCTGACCTGGCAGGAGTGCCAGAGGATCGGCGGGGCTTTCGTCGTGCGCCGTCAGCAGCTGGAGTACCTCCGCTCCGTGCGCGCAGGCGAGTCGCTGGCTGTCCAGACGTGGATCGCGTCGAGCACCCACATGAGCGCGGTGCGTCGCACGGAGATCCGCAACGAGACAGCGGATCTGGTGCTGGATGCGACGACGACCTGGGTGTTCGTGGCGCTGGACACGTGGAGACCCAAGCGGATCCCCCTGGACGTGCGGCGCATGTTCGGGATGGACGCACCGGTCGTCGAGTCCTGAGCCTCCCACAGCCGTTCGACGAGGCGTCCCTCGTGGATCGGATCGGGATGGTGTAGGTTGGCGCCATGGTGCAGACGCCCGTGCAGCAGCTCTCCGAGATCCTCTCGAGCGTGGCCGGTTCCTCTGTCCTCGTGTTGCTCCAAGGGCACCCCGATCCCGATGCGATCGCGAGCGCCCTGGCGCACCAGCGGATCTGCCTGAGCTTCGGCGTCGAAGCGACCATTGCCCACGTCCTTCCGGTGTCCCACCGCGAGAACCGCGCCTTGATCAAGGTGCTCGGCATCGAGCTGCGTCAGGTGTCCGCGGCGAGCGACCTGGCCGACTTCCAGTACCTGTCGTTGGTGGACGCGGTCGCGTGCGATGGATCGATCGAGCTCCCGAGCACGCTCCAGCTGTTGACGGTCGTGGATCACCACCGATCGTCGGTCCGACCGCAGGCGCGCTTCGTGGACGTGCGCACGGACTACGGCAGCACGTGCACGATGTACGCGGAGTATCTGCAGGGAGGGTTGTCGCCGTTGACGGGGACGGTACGGGAGGACGCGCGGGTGGCGACGGCGCTGCTGTTCGGGATCCAGACGGACACGGACGACTTCTCGTTGGCGAGCGTGGTGGACTTCACGGCGGCGGCGTATCTGCGTGGATTCGCGGACACCGACGCATTGCGCAGGATCGGGCGGAGGATGATCAGCGCCGACGCGATGGACGTCGTGGGGCGGGCGCTGGGCAATCTGACGGTCGCGCGGGACTTTGCGCTGGCGGGGGTGGGGCACATCGCGGTGGGGCATCGGGACGCGATCGCGCAAGCCGCGGACTACATCGTCGCGCGCGAGGATCTCGACACCGCGATCGTGTTCGGGATTGTGGGGGATCGCATCGACGGATCGCTGCGCACGAACAGTCCGAGCGTGGATCCCTCGGCGCTACTCGAGAGCGCCTTCGGGACGGACTCATCGGGGCGTCCGTACGGCGGGGGTCGAGCCGACAAGGGGGGATTCCAGATCCCGCTTGGGGTGCTCGCGGAGGGATCGGACAAGGCTGCGGTGTGGCGCATCGCGGAAGAGGTGGTGCGGATGCGCTTGTCGAAGGCGATCCCGGAGCTGGCGAAGGTGTTCGAGAAGGCGAAAGGGTGACGGGTCGGCTGCGAAGACGAACCGTCGTGGCCTGCCGTCTCGCGAGCGGACCGACGCAGCGTCGGGGGCATCGAATCGTCCTGCGAATCGTCCCTGCGAGGGTTCCGCGGACGACGAACCCTCGAAATCTTCGAGCCACCCTGGGGACTTGAACCCCAGACCTGCGGTTTACGAAACCGCTGCTCTACCACTGAGCTAGGGTGGCGAACGAGGCCGGCAGCATACGCAACAACGCTGGGTTGTCAAGCGCGTCGGTGAGCCTCGCGCAACTTCGTTCCCATCACGAATCCGATGCTCCTCGGGTTCGTGCTAGACGTTGCCCATGCCCGGCGATTGGGAAGCCGTCATCGGCCTCGAAGTGCACGCCCAGCTCCTCACGCGCACCAAGGCCTTCTGCTGTTGCCAGACCTCCTTCGGAGCACCCCCGAACACCCACGTCTGTCCGGTGTGCCTCGGTCTGCCCGGCGCCCTCCCGGTGCTGCAAGGCGAAGCGGTCCGGCTCGCGGTGAGGGCGGCCCTCGCGTTGCACGGTCAGGTCGCGACCTCGTCGGTCTTCGCCCGCAAGAACTACTTCTACCCCGATCTCCCCAAGGGCTATCAGATCAGCCAGTACGAGCTGCCGCTGTCCTCCGGCGGATGGATCGACGTCGAGGCGTTCGACCCCAAGGGAAACCCGACGATCCATCGTCGTGTGGGAATCGTTCGCGTGCACATGGAGGACGACGCGGGCAAGAACCTGCACGGGCTCGGCGGGAGCTCCGTCGTGGACCTGAACCGCGCGGGCACCCCTCTGATCGAGATCGTCGGGGCTCCGGACCTCCGGTCTTCGGAAGAAGCCGCAGAGTACCTCCGGCAACTCCGCACGCTCCTGATGTTCCTGGGCGTGTGCGACGGCAACCTGGAGCAGGGGAGCTTCCGTTGCGACGTCAACGTCTCGGTGCGGCGTCGCGGTGAGACCGCGCTCGGAACGCGCGCGGAGATCAAGAACGTCAACTCGTTCCGTTTCGCGCAGCGCGCGATCGACTTCGAGGTGACGCGGCAGATCGCGCTGCTGTCGGCTGGGGGCACGGTGGTGCAGGAGACGCGCGGCTGGAACGATCAGGAGGGGAGGACGTTCTCCCAGCGCTCGAAGGAAGAGGCGCACGACTACCGCTACTTCCCCGATCCCGATCTCCCGCCGCTGCGGCTCGACCCGGAGTGGATCGAGCGGCGGCGCGCGGAGCTCCCGGAGCTTCCGTCGGACATGCGGCGTCGGCTGACCGACGAAGGGATGCATCCGTATGCGGCGGGCGTGCTCACGTCTCATCCCGGCATTGCGCGCTTCTTCGGCGACGTGGTGGCGTTGGGCTCCAATCCGACGCGGGTAGCGAACTTCGTGATGAGCGAGCTGATGCGGGATTTGCAGACGGACGGCCTGGTGGCGCGCTTTGCGATCTCTCCTGCCCAGCTCGCGGGGTTGCTGGCGCTGGTGGAGAAGGGGTCCATCAGCGGCAAGCAGGCCAAGGACGTGTACGGCGAGATGGTGGGGACCGATCGGAGTGCGGACGAGATCGTGCGGGAGCGGGGGATGTCGCAGGTGTCGGACGCGGGGGCGATCGAGGAAGCGTGTGCG
>JAKLDZ010000202.1 GCA_022703255.1 Myxococcota bacterium
AGCGGGTGACGAGCGGGTGACGAGCGGGTGACGCGTGAGGTATGGCGTATGGTTACATCTGTGAATCCGGAGTCGCCCCCACCCTTTCGTCACCCGGAGTGGCCCATGTCCCTGATTGGTCGGTCTGTTTTCGTCGCCGCGGCGACCCTGCACGCCACGCCCGTGCTCGAGATCGATCCCGACATCCCCGCGCCGATCGCTCGCTTGGTGGACAAGGCGCTGTCGTTCGAGAAGGCCGACCGCTACCAGAGCGCGCGGGAAATGCAGACCGCCGTCCGGGAGGCGTATCTCGAGCTGTACGGCGCCGACATCTCCACCGTGCCGCAGCTCGAGGTCCCCCTCGCTGCCGAGTGGGATCCGCTCGACGAGGCGCGCACCCACGCCTTGCCCTCGCTGTCGGGCGCCCCGCAGCGGACGATCGAACCGTCGACCGCCTCGCGGCCCGCGCCCTGGTCGATCCGTCCCGCGCCGCGAAATCTTCGCTGGATCTACGTGGTCGGCGGAGTCTCCCTCGCATTGTTCGTCGCGCTGACCGGCTGGCGCGCCGGTTGGTACGGCAACTCCGCCAGCTCCGATGCGAGCCCGCTCGCGGCAGATGCGGCCGCGGCCCCGTCCGCGTCCACCCCGGTCTCCCCCTCCTCGACGCCGATCGAGGCCTTGCCCCTCGCGGCTTCGGCCTCCGCGGCGCCAGCCTCGTCCGAGGAAGAGCCCCCCGAAGGAACCATTGCCGTGTACGCGGAGGGGGGCTCGTGTGCCGTGACCGTGGACGGCAAGATGCTCGGTCCGCCTCCGGTGACGATGTCGGTGCCGCCGGGCGAGCATCACGTGATATGTAGTCCCAGGGATGGCGCTTCCCAGTCGCGAACCTTGCTCGTCCGATCCCGTCAAACGACACGGGCCAGCTTCCGTCTGTCCGCCCCCGCTCCCGCCCCCTCCGCATCCTCCCAAGTCGTCGACCCGCGCGACCGTCGCAAGTAGTCCCACCCGGATCCTCGCGCGCGCCTCGCTCGCCGCGCTCGCCGCCTGCGCCTTCCTCGCGTCGGCCCCGACCCCCGCGGCCGCTCAGGATGCGGAGACCCCGGCGCCTGCGGAGGAGACGCCGGCGGAGCAAGCCGACCGGCTGTTCCGCGAGGGGCGAGATCTGATGAAGCGGGGGGAGCCGGCCCACGCGTGCGCGAAGTTCGCCGCGAGTCAGCGCCTCGATCCCGCGCCCGGCACGCTGCTGAACTTGTCGGAGTGCGAGGAGGCGGTCGGCAAGCTTGCCGACGCATGGCGACATGTGCGCGAGACGCTGAGCCAGCTTGCCGAAGACGACGATCGGGTGCCGATCGCGCGCCAGCGAGCGGAGTCGCTGGAGCGTCGGGTTCCGCGTCTGATCGTGGAGCTCGACGACGGGGCGCCGAAGGACACGCGGCTGGTGCTCGACGAGGCGGAGGTGGTGACGCCTGGGCAGGAGCTGGTGATCAACCCGGGCTCGCACGTGGTGGCGGCGACGGCCCCTGGTAGGGCGCGGCGGGTGGTGACGTTCCGCGTGTCGGAGCACGAGCGGCTGGGGTTGCGGATCGCGCCGGAGCCCGCGAGGACGGAGGCGCCCGCGCCGGTAGCTCCGGGCCTGAGCAGGACCTGGGCCTGGGTCGCAGGCGGCGTTGGCCTGGCCGGCCTCGGCGTTGTCGCGGTCTCTGGCTCCATCCTGATCGGCAAGCAGAAGGCCGTGGACGACCACTGCGACACGAACCGTCGTTGCGATGCTTTCGGCTACGACGCCGCGCAAGACGGTCAGCGCCTCGAGCCGTTGTACTGGGGCGGGTGGATCGTGGGAGGGCTCGGTGTGGTCACCAGCGCCGTCCTGTTCGCCACGACGAAACCGTCGCAGCCCAGAACCCAGGTGAGCGCAGGGGCGTTGCCCGGCGGCGCCGGACTCTCCGTCTCGGGGGCGTTCTGATGCACGCGATGCACGCCGGCCGCGTCGCCTTGTTGCTCCTGACCGCGTCGGTGGCGGCCTGCTTCGACTTCGGCGGCTACACCCGCAAAGCGTCGACGAATCCCACGGCGGCGTGCGAACCGTGGTACGGGCCGTGCGACACGTTTCCGCAGTGCGAATGCCCCGAGGGCGAGGCGTGCGACGTCGTCGACGTGTTGACGGGGGAGACGGGCTGCATCGCGCCGACGGAAGTGCAGCGAGGCGAGGTCTGCTCGGACTACTGCGCCGCGTGGCTCACGTGCGTGCAGGGCACCTGCAAGCAGTACTGCGAGATCGACACCGACTGCCCCATCGAAGGCGCGGTGTGCGCCCAGGTGCTGCGCATGGACTACGAGAGCGGCGCGCGCGTCGCCGTACCAGGCATGCGCGCGTGCACCGATCAGTGCGATCCCCGCGAGCCTCAAGGGATGTGCGGCCAGGGCGCGGGCTGCTACCCCTACGACGAGCTGTGGCGCACCCCCGGCCACACGATCTGCGGAGAAGCCGGCGCCTTCGGTCCCGACGCCGAGTTCCCCTGCTCGAGCGACTCGGACTGCGTCCCCGCCTACGCCTGCACCGCCGAAGAAAAGTGCCGCCCCTGGTGCCGCGTCGGAGACTCGAGCGACTGCCCCGAGCCGCTCTCCTGCCACGAGCTCAAGAACAAGAACGGCGTCGTCGGCTACTACTTCTTCGAAAACCAGGCCTACGGTGCCTGCTACTGACCGCGCGTCACCCGCGTGGCCCTACGGCCGCTTCTTCGCCATCTGATCGTCCGGCTTGTCGTTGGGATCGACCGTGCCCTCGGGCTCCAGCTCGTCCAGATCCTCGGAGTCGTCGCCGTGCATGTCCGCCGGCGATTCGGCCGACGCACCCGGGGCGGCCGACGCGGCCGACGGGGCCGGCGTCTCGACCGCGGGAGGTGCGGGGTCCGGCAGCGGGATCGAGTCGAGCAGCGCGTCCATCTCGGCCTTGACCCGATCGAACTGCTCCCGCGAATCCTTTCCGATCGTCCGCTCGCCGTCGAGCTTGAGCGACATCGGATCCACCCACTGCCCCTTCTTCTTGATGCCGAAGTGCAGGTGGGGCCCGGTGGATCGCCCGGTCGTCCCCACGTAGCCGATGATCTGGAACGTCTCGACCTTGTCGTTGAGCTTGATCCCAGGCGCGAAGCGCGACTGGTGCATGTAGTAGCTCTCGATGTCCCCCGGATGCTTCAGGATGATCAGGTTGCCCGCGGGCCCCTGCGGTCCGATGTGCGCCACCGTGCCGTAGTACACCGCGTGAATCGGCGTCCCCGTCGGCGCCCCGAAGTCCGTCCCCAGATGCGGCCTCACCGTCTTCAGGATCGGATGCAGCCGCTTGAGGTTGAAGTGCGACGTCACGGGCGCCCCGGGACAGGGGATGCGCCAGCCGCCCTTGAACGGCTCCTTGCCCTTCTGATCGAAGTACCCCCAGCGCGTGCCGTCCCGAACGCGGTAGATCCGCAGCGGCGCCGCGTTCCCCTTCGAGGAGACGTACTCGAGGGCGTCCACGTACTCGTAGCCCGAAAATCGCCCGAGCGCCGTCTGCTCCGTCACCACCACCCGCAGCGTCGAACCCTTCGGCATCCCCTGCAGCCGCGCACGACCGTCGAACGCACGATCCACGACCTCGGACACCACGTCGCGCAGCTTCGCGCGGCGCAGATCCGTGGACAGCTCCTCGCCGACACGAAGCCCGGCCAGCGTGCGACGCGTCGCCAGCTTCATGTCGAGCTTCTCGCCCACCAGCCGCTGCTCTTCGTTCTCCTTGGCCTGGTAGATCTCCACCGGGCTCAGCTCGAGCTCGAAGGCCTTGACCTTCCCGGAGCCGCGCTCGAGGGCGACGGCGAACCTGGTGTTCTTGCCCGGGTGGTCCATGACCTTGAACTGCTTGAGAGCCGCGACGATGCGGAAGACCTCCTTGCGGGGGACGTGCTTGGCCTCGAGGGTCGCGAGCAGCGGGTCGTGGCCCACGGTGCCCTCGACGATCCGGATGCCCTCCTGATCCTTGAGAGCAGCGAGACGCCAGGGACCCGGCTCGCCGACCTCGGCGTCGAGATCGGGCAACGGCTCGGCTGCCTGCCCCGGGCCCGCAGACGCCGATGCGGTCGCCGGGGCCGATGCGACCGGAGCCGTCGCGGAGTGCGCGCCTCCGGGTGTCGGATTCGGGCTGAACCGCTGGAGCAGCGCGTAGATCGTAAAGATGCCCGCCAGCCCGAACAGCGCCCCGAACACCGCCGTCATCGTCGGCGTGAGCACCGTCGGCGACGTCCGCCGCGGACGATGCTCCGGCACCGGGGGAGGCGCCGCGGCCGGGTCGAGCAGCACCTCGCTGGGCGGCATCGCGGGGAAGGTTCGGGGACGCAACGAGGGCTCGTCGCGCACCACCTCCGGCACGCTGCGTCGCGGGGGCTGGCTGACGCGGTCCAGCGAGGGGCGGCTCGTTCGTTCGCCGGCCGACATCGCTCCCCCGTCCCCCGCGTGCGAGATCGGCGGGGGCTCCTCGCTGAGCTGCTCGACCGGCACGTCGTCGTCCTCGACGGAGGGGTCGACGATGCGACCGGCGGAGCGGGGAGATGAATCGGTCACGGCGTCCAGGGGTTACCAGCGAACGGGCAGTCGGGCAACGTCGGCGTTGCGCGACGGGGTTCCGGCAGGGGTCCGGGGTGTTTCGGGACGACCTGGGGGATCGAACGCACGGCGGGGGGTGACAGCGGGCCGCAATGCAGGAAAGATGGATCCATGGATGAGCGCGTGAAGGATCTTCTGAACCGAGGACGCGAGCATTACCGGAAGCGGGAGTTCGACAAGGCCGAGCCGCTGCTGGTGACCGTAGCAGCCACCTGCACCAGCTTCGCCGACGTCCACAACATGCTCGGAGTGATCGCTCACGATCGCGGGGCGTTCCTCGAGGCGGAACAGCACTTCGAGCGGGCGACCACCATCAACCCGAACTACACCGAGGCGTTGCTCAACCTTGCGGTCACCTACAATGACCAGGCGAAGTACGAGGCTGCCCGGAAGATCTACCAGCAGATTCGGGGCGCCCGCGCGCGCTCGGTAGACGCGATCGATCCGTTCGCCAAGGGGAAGATCGCCAACATGCACGCGGGGGTCGCGGCAGCCTACGAGGAGGCCGGGATGCCCGAAGAAGCGATGCACGAGATGGAGAAGGCGGTCGCGCTCTGCCCGACGTTCGCCGATCTGCGCACGCGCCTCGGCGTGCTGTATCGGGATCACGGGCGCCTCGAGCAGGCGCGGGAGCAGTTCGAGGCCGCACGCGACGCCAACCCGACCTACTCCCACGGGCGCGTGCTGCTGGGTGTCACGCTGCTGTCGCTCAACGACGTCGAAGGCGCCATGGCGGAGTGGCGCGCCGTGCTCGAGCTCGAGCCCGACAACAAGTCGGCGCAGATGTACCTGCGCATGGTCGAGACCGCTCCGCACTCGATCCGCCCCGCGAACCGCTGAGCCCGCCCCCCTCGATCGCGCCTCATCCGCGCGCGATCGCTTCCACCGTCTTGCGCGCCTCTTGCGCGAAACGCCCCGCACCCAACACCTCGGGCAGCTCGTCGTGCGGCGCCGTGATCGCCTCGAACCCCTCCAGCTCCGCCTCCATCCGCTCGCACAAAATCGCGCTGGCCCGACGCGCGAGCTGCTCGGGCGAGGGGACGTCGCCGGCCAGGGCGCGCAGCGAGGTGACGCCGTACTCGCGGATCCCGCACGGCACGATCACGCCGAAAGCGTCGAGATCGGTGAGCGCGTTGAACGCGAAGCCGTGCATCGTGATCCAGTGGGAGATGCGCACGCCGACCGCGCCCAGCTTGGCCGGATCGCGGGCGTCGTGCTCCCCCGGCCACGCGTGCGGCGAGGCGCGATCGACCCACACGCCCACGTGGCGTTCCACGCGTCCGGCGCCGATGCCGTGGTCCGCGGCGAGGGTGATCATCAGCTCGAGCAGGTCGCCGACGTACTTGCGGACATCGCAGCGATCGGGGGCGAGGTGGAGGATGGGGTAGCCGACGAGCTGTCCCGGGCCGTGGTAGGTGACGTCGCCGCCGCGCCCGGCATGACACAGCTCGATGCCGCGCGCGCGAAGGGCTTCGGGAGAGAGCAGCACGTGGTCCGGCTTCGCGCCGCGCCCGAGGGTGATCACCGGCTCGTGCTCGAGCAGCAGCAGCACGTCGCCCACCTCGCCGCTGCGTCGCGCCTCCAGCAGGCTCGCCTGCAGCACGTGGATCGCCTCGTAGGGGCGTCGCCCGAGCCACACCGCCCGGATGCTTCTCGTCGCCACCTGGATGCTCACTCCGGAATCGGCAGGCCAGCCGCGAGACGACCAGCCCGCAGCCCGTCGATGCCCTCGCAGAACGCGCTGGCGACTTCGGGATCGAACTGCGTCCCGCTGCAACGTTCGATCTCCTGGATGGCCACTTCGTGGGGGAGCGCCCTGCGATACGCGCGGCTGCTGGTCATCGCGTCGTACGCATCGCCCACCGCGATGATGCGCGCCATCAGCGGAATCGCCGTCCCCTGCAGCCCCTGCGGGTAGCCGCGGCCATCCCAACGCTCATGGTGCGACTGCACGCCCGGCATGAGCGGATGCAGGAACCGGATGGGCTCCAGGATGTCGCGACCGTACTGCGGGTGCTTCTTGAAGACCTCGTACTCCTCCTGGCTGAGCTTGCCCGGCTTGTTGAGGTTCAGCACACAGCCGATCTTGCCGATGTCGTGCATGAGCGCCGACTGGCGGACGATGTCCGTCACCTCGGTGGTCAGGCCGAGCTTCTCGGCGAGGAAAGTCGAGTACAACGCCACCCGGTCCGAGTGCCCGGCCGTGTAGCGGTCCATCTTGTCGATCGCTTTGGCCAGCCCCTCGATCGTCTGCTGGAAGGTGTCCTGCAGATCCTCGTACAGACGGGCGTTCTCGATCGCCGCGGCGGCGCGCGCCCCCAGGATCGACAGCAGCTTGCGCTGGCCCTCGTCGAAACGGCACCCTGGGGTGAACGACGCGAGCGCGATCCAGCCGAACAGGCGACGCTTGATCTTGAGCGGGACGGCGATGAGGCTGGCGAGGGGAACGCCCGGCGCCTCGGCGAAGAAGCGCATGCCGCTCGATCCCTGATCCACCAGGTTCTGGTCCTGGGCGAGCCAGGCGGCGACCGCCGACGGATCCAGACTCCCCAGCGACACCCCCTCGCCGAACCCCTCACGGACATCGTGCTGCCGCTCGAAGTACCCCGCGTTCCCGTCGTCGAGCCACGTGCTCACCAGATCCGCCCGCAGCTCCGTCGTCGCCGACTCGCTGATCGTCGACAACACCTCCTCGAGCGACAGGCTCGCCGCTATCGCCTCGCTCACGCGATAGAGCGACACCGCCTCCTTGAGGCGCATGTTCTCGGCGGTGAGGCGCTGCTTCTCGATGCCGCGCTGGACGATGTGGATGACCTCTTCGACCTTGAAGGGCTTGAGGACGTAGTCGTAGGCGCCGCGCTTCATGGCGTCGATCGCGGTCTCGACGGTGCCGAAGCCGGTCATGATGACGGTGAGGATCGACGGGTCGGCGCGGGCGACTTCTTCGAGCAGCTCGATGCCGCCCATGCGGGGCATCTTGAGGTCGCTGATGATGATGTCGTAGCGGGCGCGGGACAGCTCCTGCATCGCGGCGACGCCGTCGGCCGCGGTGCGCACCACGTACCCTTCCATGCCGAGGAAGTCGGCGAGGATGTCGCGAATGAACTTCTCGTCGTCGACGATCAGAACTCGCGGACGGTCTTCGAGGTCGGCCGGTGTCTGCATGGGAGACGCCTGCAGCGCTCAGCCCTGCCCGTCGTCGTCGCCAGCGTCGCTGCACGACGAGTCCGGGCCGGAATCCGCGCCGATCGGAGCCGCGCCCGCCCGGTCGGGTGCCGGAGGGGGGACGGACGAGAAGCCGCGGGTGCCCAGAGCATGCTTGTGGGCAAGGAATAGCAGCGTTGGCGGGCCTCCGCTACGGTGCAGCGTCGTTCGAAGATCCGGAGCCACCGGAGACTCGATGACCAGTCGATGGCCTGAGGTCGGGTGGTTGACCTCGATCCGCACGCAGTGCTGGAAAGTCCGGTCCAAACCGTGCTTTTCCTCGAAGAACCGGTTGGTCGGCCCGTGCCCGTAGCGCTCGTCGCCCAGGACCGGGTGCCCGATCGCCGCCAGGTGACGCCGGATCTGGTGGGGATGGGCCTGCTCGGGGACCACGCGCAGGATCGAATGGCCGGCGAAGACGGCCAGACGACGGTAGCGGGTGCGCGCGGGGAGCAGGCGACCCTGCTCCCGCAGCTCGCGCGTGATGCTCCCCTTGGCGGGGGTGATCCCCCGGCACCCCACCAGGTAGATGCTCCGCGCCGACGGCGCGTTGAGCGCATCGGCCCACCGCGCCGCATACGCCGCCGACTTCGCGATCAGACACACCCCGGAGGCGCCCACGTCGAGACGCCGCACCGGGATGCACCCGCCGCCCGCGTCCAGACACCGCGCTCGCGCCAGCAACGAGCTCGCATGCTCCGCCTGCGGCGTCGTGGGCTCGTGCGGCGCCTTCTCCACCGCGATCAGCTCCTCGTCCTCGTACAACACCTCCGGCGCCGGCGCCGCCGCCGGCGTCAGCCACGCAAACGTCTCCACCTCCTCCGTCTGCGGGATCATGTCCACCGGCGTCAGCCGCACGGGCGACAGCCCCAACCGTCGCAGATGGTCCAAGTCCCGGGCCAGCGTGTCGGGATCGCACGAAACGTACGCCGCCGCGCGCGCTCCCGCGCCCGCGATCAGCTCGCGCACCCCGGGCTCCACACCCCGTCGCGGCGGGTTCACCACGACCAGATCCCACCGCCCCGACGCCGCCAGCCCGCGGCCCGCCATCAGCGCATCGCCGCAGCCCGCCCGGAACCTCCCCTCGAGCCCCTGCTCCCGCGCTGCCCGTGTGGCCGCCTGCACCGCCGGCCCGAACGACTCCAGCATCTCCACCTGCGCCCCGGCCCGCGCCAGCGACAAGCCGATCGCCCCCGAACCTCCGTACAGCTCCAGCACCCGCACCGACTCGAGCCCGCCGAATAGTTCGTGTGCCGAACCTCTGATCAGCTCGTGAACCTTCCCCGCCTGCCCCCGATGCACCTGCACGAAAGAGCCGTGCGTCGCGTAGTGGTACACCTCCCCGATCCGATCCCGCACGCTGCTCTCTCCCACCAGGTGAACCAGCTCCTGCCCCAGCACCCGCGGGCTGTCCGCCTCCTTGAGGCTGCACGCCACGCCGCAGAGCTCCGGCAGACGCTCCATCAACCCGCGAGCCAGCGCCTCCACGTCCTCCCGCGGCGGCGCCATGTCCCGACGCAACACCAGCGTCATCATCACCCGCGAACGGTCCCCGTCGAGCGCCTCTCGCAGATCGACCGCGAGCAGCACCACCCCCGGGGACAACGGCAACGACCGATCCCGCAGCGCGCTGCGCAGCCCCGCCGTCACGCGCGCCAGACTCGGCGCCAGCACCCGGCAGTCCGGGATGTCCGCCACCTCGTGCGCCGTGTCCTTCGCGAACAGCCCCAGCTCTCCACGCGTCCCCACCACCAGCTTCGCTCGCGTCCGGTACCCCTCCGCAGGCTCCGCTCGCAACACCTCCTCCGGCTCCACCTGCGCCAGGTGCGGATACACCCCGATGGCCGTGCGAAGCCGCTCGCGCTTCGCCGCCACCTGCTGCTCATAGGGCAACCCCATCGCAGTACATGCCCCGCACGCGTCGAGGTGCGCGCACGCAACGACCGGTCCCCCCGCTTCCGCCCCTCCCTCGAGGCGAATGGTCTCTGAAGCCATCGGTGGACGGAGTCTACCACGGCTTGGGCGCGTGCACGCTTCACAACGCAGCCCCCGGTCGACAGCCTCGGCCTACTCCCCGCCGCCTGCCTTCGGGCCGCTTCCCGCCCCCAACAGCCCGCCCAGAGACGACGCCGGCACCGTGGGGTCGTGATCCCTCAGGAACTGGAGATTCACCGCGTTGACCACCGCATGCGCCACCACGGCCCCCACCAGCGAC
>JAKLDZ010000203.1 GCA_022703255.1 Myxococcota bacterium
TCGGTCTCGGTGTTGAATCCTTCGATGAGGAAGGCCGGGACCTCGATCCCGAGCTGGTACGCGGCATCCTGCAGCTCGCAGGCGCCGTTCTGCTCGCAGGCGAGGCAGTTGTGCTCGCCGGAGGACAGCAGCAGGTTCACGATCAGGCGGCGGGCTTCGAGAACCCGCGGCGAGTCGGTACGAACGACCATCCCCTCACGGGCGGCCGTGTGGCAGGCAGCGAGCAGTCCGCGGGCTCCCTCGACCTCCACGACGCAGACCCTGCAACGGGCTGCCTGGCCGGTCTTTCGATGGTAGCAGAGCGATGGGATCTTGATGCCATTGGCCCGGGCGACATCGAGCAGGGTCTGGCCCTCCTCGAACGTCACCATTCGGCCATCCAGGCTGAACGTTGCTGCCATTATCCGTGTCTCCTTGACTGCGAAGTGTGCTGAGCACTCGGTCTGAACCCAATACACCACGTGACAGTGGCTGCCAACCGTCGCGGGTGACACCGCGCACCGCATCCTCTTCCGTCGGCCTTCAATGAGCGATACTCGCGAACGATCCTGGGCTCTCGGCTCGAATGAGTCGTCCCCCGTATCATCCTCACAGAGCGTGGAATTTCCCCGTGCGCTTGCGGCGAATCGCCCTGCGCGCCGCAGGTCCCCCCGCCGCACCGGTCATCGACGCGAGCCCGGAGGAGCGAGCGGTGTGCGGACCGACCGATCGCTGGTGTCCGGGATCCATCCGGGATAGGTGATGGGGGTGACGATCAGCAAGCAGATTGGCTTGAAGTGCAGGTGTGGAGCGGAATCCGTTCTGTCCGCTTGGGACACCGTCAACGTGACCGACAACCCCGAGCTCAAGAGCGCTCTGATCGAGGGACGCCTCTGGACCCACAGGTGCCCGTCCTGCGGGGTCGAAGCGCCGGTGCCGTTTCCACTGCTGTATCAGGACATGTCCTTGCCCGGTGGGCCGCCGGGAGCTTCGCTCATGGTCATGCTTTCGTTCGACGAGGACTTCGATCCCACCGAGCTCGACGCGGGGATGAGCGACGAGCAGTTTCTTTCGAGAATGGGTGCGCAGACCACGCGCCTGGTGAGGTCGCACAACGCGCTGATCGAGAAGATCCATATCGCGGAATCGGGGTTGGACGATCGGAGCCTCGAAGTTCTCAAGGCGGTCGTGCGCAAGCAGGTTCCGTCGATGCAGGAGCCGGAGCTGCTGTTCAACGGGCGGGAGGACGACGGCGCGATTCGCATGGTGGCGCTGACCCCGGAGGGGCCGCGAGGCGTGACGGTCCCCCTGGAGGAATACGAGCGGATCCACGGGATGCTCGTGGGGCTCTACGGCGCGCTGGCATTCGTGCGTTGGGCCGAAGTCGGCCGGCAGTTCGGTGAGCAGGTGTTGGGGAAGCTCGGATAGGCGGCCTGTGGAGGTGGCCGGGCGGGGGCAGGCGAGGGGCGGGTGCTACTTGTCGGCGTAGGTTTCCACGAACGCCTGGAGTGCATTGCGATAGGCGGAGACCGGCGGCTTGACGAGGCCGGCGCCGACCATTCCGATGCCCGGCTCCTTGTGCGCGATTCCGGTGTTCACGACGGGGAGAATGCCTTTCTCGACGACCTTGCGCACGTCGATGCCAGTCGGCGTGCCGCGGAAGTCGAGCGCGGGGATGGCGTACGCGGAGTTTTCGGTCTCCGTGATCTCGTACATCTGCTGGGTGAAGCGCAGCGCATCCGAGGCGCTGCCTCCGACGAACCGCACGATGGCCGGCGCGGCCGCCATGGCGAATCCGCCGATGCCCGCGGTCTCCGTGATGACCGAGTCGCCGATGTCCGGCGCGGCGTCTTCTGCCTTGAACCCGGGCAGGTACAGGCCGTCCACCATCGTCGCAGGCCCCGTGAACCACCTGCCGGGAAGCCCCGCCAGGCGGATCCCGAAGTCCGTCCCGTTGCGCGCTTGCGTGGCAATCAGCGTGGACCACGGAATGTCCGCGATCGCGTCCGTCGCCGCCTTGCTCGACGGCATGCTCAGGTTCAGGAAGAAGTGGTCGTTGCCGTCGATGAAACGCAGCACCTTCGCCACCACCGCCTTCGGCAGATCGGACTCGACGAGGTGCGGGCCGAGGGCTCGAATGACGAGCGAGGTCGCCGCGCGGTTGCGGTTGTGTCCCTCGTCACCCATCTGCAGCGCCTGCGCGATGAGCGTGCGCATGTCGAGGGGCCCGTGGCTCTTCATCGCCGCCTGCAGCGCAGGCCCAAGCTCGTCGCGCATCCACGCGAGCCGATCGATCACCTCCTGGGAGAAGGCGCCGTAGCGCAGCACCTTGCCCAGCCCTTCGTTGAGCGTGCAGTAGGCCTTGTTGCCGAAGGCGCGGTTCTCGATTTCCCAGACGGGCATCGAGGCGGTGACGATGCCGGCCATGGGACCGACGGCCTGGTGGTGATGGCACGGGTCGAAGGTGATTTCGCCGGAGGCCGCGAGCTTCTCGGCCTCTTCGCGGGTCTTCGCCAGGCCCTCGAACAGCAGTCCTCCGATCACGGCGCCGCGCACGGGGCCGCACATGCGCTCCCAGGTCAGGGGAGGGCCGGCATGCAGGACGTGCTTGCGGGTCATGCCCGGGACGAGGTCGAGGGCCCTGCCCACGGCGACGGCCACCGGCTGCGCCGCGACCAGGCGCTTGCCTGCCTCGCGGTTCGCTTCCGCGACGCGCTGCCGCTTCGCTTCGGGCCAGGCGAGCATGCGGGTGAGCGCGGCCACGGTGGCGGGATCGCCTCCGGCGGGTGGACGCCACTCGGGGCTGGAGACCGCGGCGCCCTGCCGGGCGATGTCCTGGCCGAAGGCGGGCAGACCCAGGTTGATGACGGCGAGCTCGGACGGGAACAGATCAGCCATGAGCGGCCTCCTCGAGGATGGCGCGCGCGACTCGCGCCGCCTGGATGTTGCTCCCCACCACGACGACCCCTGCGCGCTCCAGCGCAGCGGTCGACCGAGCGAGTCCCTGGAAGTCCCCGTCGGTACCGGTGACCGACGCGATCACCGGGAGGTAACCCCCGCGCTCCCGGGCCCGCTTGCGGGCGTGTTCGATGGCGGGAATCATGGCGCCCGCCGGGTCCTCGTGGGAGCCATTGCCCAGCACGACATCGAGGAGCACGACGCCGACGGCGGGATCCTCTGCCTCCCGCATCAGGGTCTCGACCCGCGGGGCGGGTTCGATCATCGGGTGCGGACGCCCGCGCGTGAACTCGTCGTCGCCCAGATCGATGATCTCGTGTCCGCGCGCGGACTGTGCGGCGGCTCCGTGGTCGAGATTCGATTGGATCTTCCACCCCGCGGCGCGCAGGAAGGCGAGGGCCTCGGCGGCCATGGTGCCGCCCGTGAACAGCCCGCGCAGCCACTTCTGTTGCGGCGCCATTGCCTTGCGCTCGCGGGCGACGAGGGCCGGGTCTGGATTGGCCGAGGGGGCGGACTTCCCGCCGGCGAGCTCCACGGCCTTGCGAGCGGCGGACTCGAGGTCCGGAGCGAAGTGGATGCTGCGTTCCGAGTCACTCCGATTCGATCCCACGAAGTGCACCACGGAGGGCTTCGGAGCCTTTGCGAGCGCCTCGAGGACCTTGTCGGCCACGGGTTTCGCGGGGGGCTTCGAGATGACGACGATGACCTTGGTATTCGGGTCCCTTGCCAGCATGTCGATGGCAAAGAGCGTGGTGAGCGCGCCGACCTTCTCGCTCAGATCGCGTCCCCCGGTCCCGATCGCCTGGGAGATGCCGAATCCGGCCTTCTCCACGAGGCAGGTGACTTCCTGGGTGCCAGTGCCGGAGGCTCCGACGACGCCGATGGGGCCGCGGCGGACCTTGTTGGCGAAGCCGAGCATGACGCCCTGAACGATGGCAGTACCGCAGTCGGGGCCCATGAGGAGGCGGCCTCTGCGGACGGCTTCCTGCTTGAGGGCGATTTCGTCTTCGACCGAGACGTTGTCGGAGAAGACCATGACGTGCATGCCGGCGTTGAGGGCCTTTCGGGCCTCGTACGCGGCGTACTCGCCGGGCACGGAGATGAGGGCGAGGTTGGCGCCGGGCAGGGCCTGCAGCCCGCCCTCGAGGCCGAGGGGGCGGGGCCCTTCGGTGGCTTGCGACGTCGCACGGCGGGCGAGGAGCTCGGCGAGCTTCTTCTCCGCGGCGTCGAGCACCACGGCGTCGGCCGCCCGCAGCGCCACCACCAGATCCGTGGGAGCAAGGGAATCGAGCGTCGATGCCTCGAATCCCATGCCCGTGAGCAGCTGTCGGTTGGCAGGGGTGGCCAGCACCACCTGTCCGAGCTGCACGCCGTCCATCCGGCCAAGGTCGGCCGAGATGGACATGAGGAAGACGGAGTCGAGATACGTGTCTTTGCGAACGATCAACCGGTCCAAGGCAGGTCTCCTGGTTGGTTCGGGGAAGCGGCACGGGCACGGGCCCGTGTCAGGGAAAGCTCAGGCCTTCGCCGTCCGGGCGCGCTTGAGCGCGAGATAGACCCTCTCGGAGTTGAGGGGCAGATCGTGGAAGTCGATGCCGAGCGCGTCGCGCAGAGCGTTGCCGATGGCGCCCGGGACCGAGACCATCGGGTGCTCTCCGATGCCGCGCGCGCCGTAGGGGCCGTCGAGCTGGGGAGTCTCGACGAAGAACGCCGACATCTTCCGGGGCAGGTCCTTGGCCGTGAGCAGCTTGTAGTCCACGAACGAGGGATTGAGCATGCGCCCCTTGTCGTTGAATACGAATCCCTCGAGCAGCGCCGAGCCGAGCCCCTGGATCACGCCACCCTGGACCTGCGTGCGGCACATCCCCTCGTGGAGGACCTTGCCGACGTCGAAAGCCGAGGCGATGTGAACGATCTCGATGTCGCCGGTTTCCAGGTCGACCTCGATCTCGACCCCATGGGCGCCGTAGGTCCAGTCGAGAGCGGCCTTGCCCTGGCCGGTTTCGGGGTGGAGGTGGGTGAGCCCCTGGGCGATGTACCTGCCCCTGCCCACGATGGGGCCGCCGATGCTGTTGCCGTTGGGATAGGTGTAGCCGAGCACGATCTCCCGATAGGACAGCGACTGCTCGGGCGTGTGGCGGACGAAGACCCGCTCGTCTTCGCAGATGAGCTCGTTTTCCGGCGCGCGGAGCACCTGCCCCGCGACGTGCTTGAGCTGTGCGATGCAATCGTGGGCGGCCTCGATGCAGGCATTGCCACCCATGACCGTGAAGCGGCTCGCGACGGTTTGCCAGTCATAGGGCTGGGTGGCGGTGTCGCAGTCGAACACCACCTGCACCTTGTCGAGGGGCACGCTCAGCTCCTGGGCCACGACCTGGCGAAGCATCGTGTAGGTGCCCTGGCCGTAGTCCACTCCGCTGATGAGGACGTTGACCGAGGCGTCTTCGTTGAACTTGATGATCGCCGAGCACGCGGTGAAGACCGGCATGGCCGGGGCCTTCTGCAGCAGGGCCACGCCCTTGCCGCGCACCTTGCCGCGCAGCGGGAGCTTCTTCGGGTCGACCGGCTCCTTCGGACGATTCTCGAACCCGATTTCCTGAGCGACCTTCTCGAGGCACAGGTCGGGTCGTCCGTGGTTCGCCGTGACCTTCTCCCCGGTGATCGTCAACGCACCGGCGCGCAGCACGTTGCGCATGCGCAGCTCGTAGGGGTCAATCCCGAGGTCGCGGGCGATGAGGTCGAGGTTGCGCTCGACCCCCCAGAGCACCTCGAGGTGTCCGAAGCCGCGATAGGCGGTGCCGAAGACCTTGTTGGTGTAGACGACGAGGGAGTCGATCCAGCAGTTGGGGACTTCGTAGGGGCCGGCGCCGGAGGTGGCGGCCGCACGACCGATGTTGACGCCGTAGTCCGCGTACGCACCCGCGTCCCACAGGAACTGGACCTTGAGCCCGGTGATCTTGCCGTCGCGCGTGACACCGGTCTTGATGTGCGTCTTGAGTCCCTGTCGCGAAGGCAGGGTGTTGATCTCCTCCTCGCGGGTCGCGGTGATTTTGACGGGGCGACCGCCGGCTTTGCGGGAGAGGCACCAGGCGAGGGGCTCGAGGTGGATACCGGCCTTGCCGCCGAACCCGCCGCCGACGTAGGGGATCTGGACTCGAATGGAGTTGTGAGGGAGTCCGAAGGCGACGGCGAACAGGTTGCGTACGGTGAAGGGGGATTGGGCCGAGGTCCAGATCTGGGCGCGGCTGCCCGGGAGATACTGGGCGATGGTCACGTGGGTCTCGAGGGGCGCGTGCGCGACCGGCGGGTTGGTGAACTTGTGTTCGAACACCCGGTAGGCCTCGGCGAAGCCCTTGTCGACGTCGCCCTTGCGGATCTTCTGGTGGTGGGCGACGTTGGAATGCGCGCGGGGGAAGAAGACCCCCTTCATGTACCGGTAGGTGTGCAGGTCCGGGTGCACGAGCAGGGCGCCGTCGGCCAGGGCGACCTCGGGATCGAAGATCGCCGGCAGCGGCTCGTAGTCGATCTCGATGAGCTCGCAGGCGCGTCGGGCGATGTCCTCGGACTCGGCGGCGACGGCGGCGACAGCTTCGCCCTGGTAGCGGACGACGTCGCGAGCGAGGATGAACTTGTCGATCATGTAGAGGCCGAGGCGTGTGTCGAGCTCGCTGCCGACGAGCACGGCGCGCACGCCGGGCAGGGCCTCGGCCTTGGAGGTGTCGATGCGCACGATGCGCGCATGGGCGTGGGGGCTGAGCTTCATGCGGCCGAACAGCATCCGGGGCACGGCCATGTCGTGCACGTACTGCGCGGCGCCGGTGACCTTGTCGAGGGCGTCGATGCGCTCCGCATTGCCGCCCACGTACCGATGCTTGTCGCTGTGGAACGGGACCGTCATTTGCCACCTCCCGCCTGGCCCTTGCGGGCCACCCGGCGGACCGCCTCGATGGCCGTCTCGTAGCCGGTGCAACGGCAGATCTGCCCGGCCATCGCCTCGATGATGTCGTCGTCGGTCGGATCCGGCTTGCGCTCGAGCAGCTCGCGCGCGGCCATGAGCATCCCCGGGGTGCAGAAGCCGCACTGCAGCGCGTGGTTGTCCACGAACGCCTGCTGCAGATCGCTCAGCTTGTCCATGGCGCCTTCGCCCTCCACCGTGCGCACGACCGAGCCGTCGCACTCCACCGCCAGGACCATGCACGCATTGACCAGCTTGCCGTCGAGGATCACCGAGCACGCTCCGCACTCGCCGATCGAGCACCCCTCCTTCGTCCCCGTCAGGTGCAACACCTCCCGGAGCATCCGCAGCAGTGTAAGCGAGGCGGGCACCCGCGCCTGGTAGCGCTCGCCGTTCACCGTGATTCGAACGTCGTATTCCATCGCCGCCTCCTCATCCTCGAAGCGCATCGAACAGCCGGCGAACCAGCATGCCCGTCATGTCCGTCCTGTACTCCGCGCTCGCACGCACGTCGCTGATGGGCGCGATCGACGCCATCGCCCGCTTCGCCGCCTCTTCCGCGTCGGGCTTGTCGAACATGTCGTCGAGCTCCACCACCACCGGGCGCGGGCTGCACGATCCCACGGCCACCCGCAGCTTCTTGTGCTCCGGATCGTGGATCAACGCCGCGTTCGCCAGAGCCAGATCGTGCCCGCGCACCCGCTGGCGCTTGCAGAACCAGGTCCGCGTCCCCTTGCCCTGCGCCGGCACGTGGATGCCTGCCGCGAACTCGTCGGCCCTGCGCGCGGTCTGCTTCACGCCGACGATGTAGTCGCGCAGTCCGATGCGACGCGAGCCAGTCGCGCTGCGCAGCTCCACCTCGGCCCCGAGCAGAGCCAGCGCCGGCACCGTGTCCGCGCACGGCGAGGCATTCGACACATTGCCCACGACCGTCGCGCGGTTGCGGATCGCAAACGTCGCGATCGCCCCCGCTCCGCCCGTGAGACCCCCATGCATCGCGCGCAGACGAGCATCGTCCACGATCCGGTTGATCGTGACGGCCGCGCCGATGAACAGGCGGCCGTCGGCCTCGTGCCGCAGCTCCCTCAGCTCCTCGATCGCTTTCACGTCGGCGACCACTTCGGGACGGGCGTGTCCCGCTCGAAGGGCGACGAGCAGGTCGGTGCCGCCGGCGAGCACGCAGGCGCGCTGCCCGTGGGAGGCGAGTAACTTGCCGAGATCTTCCGCGGTGCGCGGTCTTTCGTAGACGAAGGACATGGAGACGCACTCCCGATGCTGGAGGGTGAATCTTGGGCTTCTACCATGGTTGGCCGGGGCATCCCAGCGCCGCGCACTCCGGCGAACGCCCCACTTGACCCGCTGGCCGGGCGGCCCCAGGTCGCTACCTCGCCGCCTTGCAGCAGCGGAAACCCGTCTGCGGTCCCGCGTAGCTCTCGCCGTGGCTGTCCGTCACCGCTCGACACCGGTTCCTGCCCGTCAGCCACCACCCCCCCCGCAACACCGACCGCGGCACGGCCCCAGGCCGCACACACCACTCGTCGGCATTGCCTACGAGACTCTGGACACCGAAGGGACTCACGCAGCGCGTGAGCGACGCGCTCGGTACCCTTCGGTCCACGAGCTTTCCTCCCGGAAACAGCGCCCCTTGCACGTCGTGATTGCACCGGGCGCCCTCGCGCACGTAGCCGTACGGGAAGGGGAGGGCCTCGGGCCCCTCGCACGCGAACTCCCACTCGTGCTCCTCGCACAACCGCTTGCCCTGCCGCGCGCAGAGCAGCTCGGCCTCGCGCATCGACACGTGCACCAGCGGCAGCTCCTCGCCTGGCGCGGTGTACTCGAGCCGATCGATGCAGAATCGCATCCTGCGCCTCGGCCCCTCGCACGGCGTCGGACTCGCAAACTCCGCACACGTGCGCTGCGGAACACCCCCCGGTGGATCCGCCCAACGCAAGCAGTCCTGCCGGACTCCCACGCATCGATCCCCCTCGACCAGAACCATGTCCAACGAGCAAGGCGCGTCCGCAGAGCCGTACTTCGCCGGAATCGGGGCCGGCGGCAGCGGGGCTCGCGGATCATCGAACGAGCGGCTCCCCGCTCCCGTGCCCCCCCGCGTCGGCGCCGCCATGCCCGGCACCTGACAGCAACGGAACCCGGTCGTGAAGTCGTGATACTGCGGACCGTGCACCATCGTCACGTACGTGCACCCCTCTCCGTTCTCGCGCGCATCCACGTAGTGCCCCCCCATCAGCAGCGGCCTCGGATCCCGCGTCCATTCGAGCAGATTGCCCACCAGATCGAACACCTGCTCCGGCGTCGCGCACCGCCCGAAGCTGCCGGTCGGTGCAACGGTGTCCGGCTGCTGGTTGATGCGCGGGTCGTTGAGCGTGACGACATCGCGCTTGCGCCCCGTGCCCGGCGCGAGCCGGTCTACCGGGTGCATCGCGCTGACGTCGTTGCACGCGCCGCGGTCGTAGCCGGCGCCATACGGCCACTGGCGGAGAGGATGCCGGCTCCCCCTGCACGCGTCGACCCATTGCCGGGTAGTGCAGAGTGCCTTGCCGCTCCGCTCGCACGCCCGCTCGGCCTGCTCGGCCGAGATGTGCGCCTGCGGGATCACCCCGGGACGGCTTGCCGCGCGGAGCGCCCGTGCACCGACCGGGTGGAACGGCGAGTGAGCGCGCCCCTCGTCGTCGATCAGCGACGCCTCCCAGCGATCGACACAGAATCCGGGCTCGATCCAGGCCATCGCAGGGGGGCAGGGGGAAGGGTCGAAGGGGGGCGCAGCGACGGAAGCGGCGGAAGCGGCGACGGGCCCCAGCGCGGGTTCCGAGAGTGCTCGGGCGGTTTCGGGGGAGGGCTCGAGACGCGGGACTTTGGCGCGGCATTCGGCCGACGACGCGACGATGCACAGGAGTATGGACGCCGTGAGTCGTCCGGACACGGACCGGAATACGCCACCCGCTTGCACCGGAATCGATCCCTCGGAGGATCTGTGTGCGTGTCATGCGGGGCGCAAGGGGGCGCGGGACTGTAGCGAGACCCCATCCGAAAAGGCGTCATCGATCGAGCGTGACGCTGGCGGGTGCCGTCGTTTGGTCCTGAATCTCCGGATT
>JAKLDZ010000204.1 GCA_022703255.1 Myxococcota bacterium
GACCAGCTCGACACCGACCTCAATGTGCAGCACGCGGTCGCCCTCTCGGGCTGACTGCAGCACAGACCCTGGAGAGTGGGCCCGCCGGAGGCGGACTCCCGCCGCCGTCGCGCCCACTCCTCCCACCGCCACCAGCACGAGCCACACCCTCGAGGCACCGCGCTCCTGCGCTCCGGAGCCTCCGCGCGCCCGCATCACGCGCACCAGCAACACCAGCGATGCCGCGAGCGGCAGCAGCCCCGCCAGCCCGACGAGCGCATGCAACCGCGCGATCGGCGCCGCCGAGCCCCGGATGTAGTCCGAGTCGATCGCCAGATCCTCAGCGTCGGTCGACGGATCGTGCGCCCGCATCTGGTGCACCGCCTCCGCCGACTCATCCGCCTGCGCCTTCACGTTCGCCGCTCCGAGCGCCCCGGACGCGATCGTTGCGACCGCCAGGACCGCCGCCGCTGCAGGCAGCTTCAGCCCCTTGGGGTCGCGCTTCGCCGTCACCCATCCCCCCACCGTGAGAGCCATCGCGATCAGCCCCCAGGTCGGGGTCGCAAGCCCCCAGCTCCCCGCCTCTCCCAGCGGGGCCCACGCGTTGAAAATGGCAGCCCCGGCCACGACCGAGAGCGCGACTGCGACGATGATCCATGCCTTCATGGTTGGTCGGGTCTCATAGCGCATCCCCGCCCCGCGCGCGCCCCCTTCCCGCGTCACCCAGACACCTCGCCGCAACTCACCCGAACGTCAGGTCGAACGCCCGGTCGAAGTCCTCCTCGGTCGTCGTCTCTTCCGCCTGCGCCCGCCTCGGTGCAACCGCCGGCGCCGGAGGCGTCCGCGCCAGCTCCTGCAACAGCACCGCCTCCTGCTCCGGCGTCTTGTTCGGATTCAACATCGCCGTGCACAGCCAGCGCGTCGCTCCGTTCCAATCACCTTGCCCCCACATCAGCCGCGCGATCCGGATCGATGCCTCGCACGAAAGCCTCGGATCCTCCGCCGCCAGACGATACGCGCGCAGCGCCTCGTCGGGCAGCCCGAGCTCGGACAACGCGGCCCCCACCTCCAGATGCATGGTTCCGTCGAAGCCGAGCCGCATCCTCCCCGGGTAGCCTCTGCCACCCCCGACGGCCAACTTCGCGGCCCCTCGCCGGCTCCCCCCGCGTCATCCATCCAGAAAGCACAGGTGGTTCGCCTTGAACGGGCTGCGCAGCCTCCCGACTATCGCCTTCACCCGCTCGCTGCGCAGGAATCTCTTCTCCAGCCACCGTCGCGCCTCGGTCCTCGGATGCGAGCCCCCGCATCGGAAGTCATCGTACAACGACAGATCCGTGTCTCCGTGGAAAGGCTCGATCGTCGTGATCCCATGGCGCCCGGGCTCCCGGTGCATCGGACTCCCCTTCGGAAGATTCAACAGCGATGCGTTGATCGCCGAGATCGAATCCGCCTCCTGCTCCACGAACCGCAACGTCTCCTCGCGATCGTCGTCGGTCTCGCCGGGCAGCCCGAACAGCAAGTACACGTGCGTGCGAATCCCCGCCGACGACGTCGCCCGCAGCACCTGCCGCGCCCGCTCGGGCCCCGCCCCTTTGCCGAGCCGCTCGTGCATCCTGAGCGACGCCGTCTCCACCCCGAACTGCAGCATCGCGCAACCGCCCGCCGCCAGCAGCCGCGCCACCTCCGGCTCCGCAAATGCCCGCTCCACCCGGGCAAACCCGTGCCACCTCAACGGCAACCCAAGCTCCGCCACGTGGCCCGCAATCCGCACGAGATGCTCGACCGGCAACGCCGAATCCGTCAGGTGCAGCATCGCTCCCGACGGGAACCGCTCGGCGACCCTGTCGAGCCACGGCCCCACGCTCTGCTGCGCACACGGCCGATGCCCGCCGTGCACGTGATCCGGACAGAACGTACACCGGCTCCAATAGCAGCCACGCCCGATCGCCGCCGGCACCACCGGCATCGGCGCCAGGTAGTCTCCCCACGGAACCTCCCCCAGCCCCGGCGACAGCAGCCCCCCTTCCAGCGCGTCCCCCGCGGCTTCCCACCCTTCGTTCGTGTCACGAACAAGCTCCGCTAGATCGCGATCGTCGCCCGCTACCACGCGGTCGAACAGCGTGAACGGCGCCCGCTCGAGGTCGATCCCCACGGCCCTCCACGACGCGACCAGCGGCCCGCCGATCACGCGCCGGACCGACGGCATCCTCTCACGCAGCAGCCGCCCCAGACGCATCGCCGCCACCGCCTGCTGCTGGAACGTCAACGACACCGCCACGCACTCGGCGCCAGACGCTTCGATCCGCGGCAGCAGCTCCTCGATCAGGTAGTCGTCGAAGGGGCCCCGCACGACCGAGCTCTCCTCGAGCACCGCCGACGACTCCAGTCGCCTCGTGGGCTCCACCAGGGCCACCATCGCCACCCCCAGCCGCACTCCGGCATACGGCAGCGCTGCAATGCGCAGCGCGTTGTCCAGCTCCGCAACCGCCGAGGTGTAGACCCTGCGATCCGCGTAGGTCTCGGCGCGACGCAGCGGCACCGGATGCTCCCGCAGACTCCGTATCGCGGCCCGATACGCCGTCAGCGCTCCCGCCTCGCGCCCCTCGCGCACCGCGTCTTCCACAATCCGCGACAACCGCTCGGGCTCGAGCGCAAACCGGTGCCACCCGATCGACGCGTCGATGAAGCTGCCATCGCCTCCAAGCCGGCGAAAGACCTCGGCCGCGGCGCCGCCCGAGAGGGCAGGCTCCGAAGGCTTGCAGGGCGGCGGGGCAACGAAGACCGTACGCATGGGAATGTCGTGGATCGGCGCGGTATGCCACTCGACATGCGCGATGTCGAACCGGAACGCGCACGGGCGATGACCGCTGGCGTCGCGCGTGCACGACCAGTCGCTCGACCGGGGGCTGGTCGTTCGTCCCGCGCGGCAGTATTCCATCGAGAGGCGGTCGCCTCAAAAGGAAGGGAACGCGTGGGCAAATGGCCGTTCAGGACGTGAGCGCAGCGGATGCCCGTGGCGCAGCCGTGCTCGCAGCCCGCGGGCTGACCCGCTCGTACCGCATGGGCGAGGTCGAAGTGCACGCGCTGCGCGGCGTGGACCTCGACCTGTTCGACGGCGAGTTCGTCGTCATCCTCGGCCCGAGCGGAAGCGGCAAGTCCACCCTGCTCAATCTGCTCGGTGGCCTCGACATCCCCTCCGCGGGAACCCTCGCCTATCGCGGCAAGACCATGGACTGGTCCGACGCCGCGCTCACGGCCTACCGCCGCGATCAGGTCGGCTTCGTCTTCCAGTTCTACAACCTCATCCCCAGCCTCACAGCCCGCGAAAACGTCCTGCTCGTCACCGAAATCTCCAAGTCCCCCATGCCCGCTGAGCTGGCCCTCGAGCTCGTCGGACTCGGCGATCGCCTCGACCACTTCCCCTCCCAGATGTCCGGCGGCGAGCAGCAACGCGTCGCCATCGCACGCGCCATCGCCAAACGACCGGACCTGCTGCTGTGCGACGAGCCCACCGGCGCCCTCGACATCAAGACCGGCCGCGTGGTCCTCGAGGTCCTCGACCGCATCCACCGCGAGCTCCGAACCACCACCGCGATCATCACCCACAACAGCGCCATCGCCGCCATGGCCGATCGCGTGCTCACCATCGGCGACGGCCTCGTCGTGCACGTCGATCACAACGCCCGGCGCGTGGGCGCCGCGGAGCTCGCATGGTGAGCGCGCTCGATCGCAAGCTCCTGCGCGACCTTCGCCACTTGAAGGGCCAGTTGCTCGCCATCGTCCTGCTCGTCACCTGCGGCGTGACCACGTTCGTGGGCTCGATGACGATGTGGCGATCGATCATGCGCTCGCAGCAGGACTACTACGAGCGCTATCGCTTCGCCGACGTGTTCGCCTCCCTGCGGCGTGCGCCGGAGACGGTGGCGCGGCGCCTCGCCGCGATTCCCGGCGTGGCAGAGGTGCAGACGCGGGTGGTGGCCGACGCCGCCCTCGAGATGCCCGGATTCCCGGAACCCGTCACGGCGAGGTTCGTTTCGATTCCGTGCTGCGGACCTCCCGCTCTCAACCGCTTCCACATCCGCGCCGGAAGAACGATCGCCCCGGGCGCGGACAGCGAAGTCGTCGTCAGCGAGGGATTCGCCACCGCCCACCGCCTTCGCACGGGCGACCGCGTGACCGCCGTGATCCAGGGAAGGAAGCAGTCCTTTTCGGTCGTCGGAATCGGGCTCTCGCCGGAGTTCGTCTACGAGATCCGGCCCGGCGACCTGATGCCCGACGACAAGCACTTCGGCATCCTGTGGACCTCGCGCCGTCAACTCGAGGCCGCCGGCGACATGGAGGGAGCCTTCAACGACGTCGCCGCGCGGCTCGAGCCCGGCGCCTCGGAGCCGGAGGTCCTCGTCGCCTTCGATCGCGAGCTGGGGCGCTACGGCGGGCTCGGCGCTTTCCTGCGCAAGGACCAGGTGTCCAATCGCTTCCTGTCCGACGAGATCCGTCAGCTCAAGGCCAATGCCGTCGTCGTGCCGTCGATCTTCCTCGGTGTCGCGGCGTTCCTTCTGAACGTGATCTTCACGCGCCTGGTGTCCACGCAGCGCGAGCAGATCGCCACGCTCAAGGCCCTGGGCTACTCGAACCTCGCGACCGGGTTTCACTACGCCAAGCTGGTCGCGCTCGTCGCGATGCTCGGCACCGCCCTCGGCGTGCTCGGCGGCATCTGGATGTCGCACGCGATGACCGGTATCTACGCGCAGTACTACCGTCTGCCGCAGTACTTCGTCGAGCTCCCCTGGCGCGAGACCGTCATCGCCTGCGCCCTGTCCACCACCGCCGCCGCGCTCGGGGTCTTCGGCGCCATGCGAAAGGTGGTCCGCCTCCCACCCGCCCAGGCCATGCGCCCCGAGCCTCCGGCGTCGTTCCACCCTTCATGGCTCGAACGCCTCGGAGTGGACCGGGTCGCCTCCGCCGCTGGAAGAATGATCCTGCGCAACGTCGGACGCCGCCCCGTTCGCTTCGCCCTCTCGTCGCTCGGCATCGGCTTCGCCATCGCGATCCTCGTCGTCGGCTGGTTCTTCTTCGACGCCCTCGACTTCATCGTCGACTACCAGTTCCGCAACGTGCAGCGCGACGACGCCATGGTCACGTTCAACGTGCCGCTCTCGCGCGACGCCGTCGGCGAGCTGCGCCGCACCCGGGGCGTGCTCCGGGCCGAGCCCTTCCGCGCCGTGCCCGTCAAGCTCCGCTCTCGGCACGTCACCTACCGAACGGCACTGCTGGGCGTGGATCCGTCGGGCGAGCTTCGCAGGATCATCGACTACGACACCGGCCCGGCGCAGGTCCCGCCCGAGGGCGTGCTGCTCACCTCCAAGCTCGCCGAGATCCTTCGCGTGCATCCCGGTGACACCGTCACTGCCGAGGCCCTCGAGGGACGCCGTCCCGTGCGCGAAGTGCTCGTGTCCGGCACGGTCGCCGAGCTGATGGGGGTCTCGGCCTACATGAGCCTCCCCGCGATCCATCGCCTGATGGACGAAGGGCCGAGCGCCTCCGGCGCGTTCGTCTCGATCGACCCGGACCTCGAGCGCCCCGTCTACGCACGGCTGATGTCCATGCCCGCGGTCTCCGGCGTGACGCTGCGCACCGCCGCGCTCGCCTCCTTCACCGGAACCAGCGCGGAATACATGCTCTTCTTCGCGTCGATCCTCGTCGGCTTCGCCTGGGTCATCGCCGCCGGAATCGTCTACAACTCCGCACGCGTCTCGCTCGCCGAACGCGAACGCGAGCTCGCCACCATGCGCGTCATCGGCATGACCTGGATCGAGGTCTGGCTCATCCTCATCGGAGAGCTCGCGCTGCAGGTGCTTGCCGCCATTCCCGTCGGCTGTCTCGTCGGCTGGGGCTTCGCCCACCTCGCCGCATCCAGCGTCGAGAGCGACTTGTACCGGATCCCCGTCGTCATCCTCCCGTCCACCTACGCTACTTCGGTTGCCGTCGTCGTTGCCGCCGCAATCGCCGTAGGAATCGTGATACGCCGCAGACTCCGCCACCTGGACATGGTGGCCGTGCTCAAGTCGAAGGAATAGGGGCCATGGGCTGGACCCGAAAGCTGCTGCTCGCGATCGCCGTCGTGCTCCTGGGCGCGATCCTCGTCGCGGTTCTCTCGCCCAAAAAGCTTCCCGTGGAGACCGGCACCGTAGAGACCGGCCCGATGCAGGTCACGGTCGAGGCCAGCGGAAAAACGCGCGTGCGCAACCGCTACGTCGTGGCCGCGCCGGTGAGCGGACAGCTGCACCGCATCGCGCTGCGGGCCGGCGATGTCATCCACGACGGCAAGGAGCTGGCGCACATCACGCCGGGGTCGTCTCCCTTGCTCGATGCCCGCACGCGCGCCGAAGCCCAGAGCCGCGTGCTCGTCGCACAGGCCGCCAGCGCAGAAGCTGCGTCGATCGTCGAGCGTGCCAGGATCGCCCGCGACCACGCGAACCGCGAGCTCGAGCGGGTACGCAAGCTCGTGGAGGGCAGCGCGCTGGCCGAACAGGCGCTCGACGACGCGCAGTTCGCCGCCAACTCCCGGTCGCGCGAGCTCGTCTCGGCCGAGCTCGCTCTGCAGTCTGCCCGACAGTCGGTCGCGGCCGCGCGCTCGACGCTCACCGTCCAGCCGGACAAGCGCGGAGGAGTCCAGGTCCCGGTGCTTTCGCCCGCGAGCGGCAAGGTCCTGCGCGTTCTGCAGCAGAGCGAAGGACCCGTGATGGCCGGGACGCCGTTGGTCGAGCTCGGCGATCCGCGGGAGCTCGAGCTCGTGGCGGAGCTGCTCACGCTCGACGCGGTGCAGGTCCGGGCGGGCGCCGCCGTGCTCATCGAGCAATACGGCGGCTCGGAGGCTCTGCGCGGCGTGGTGCGGCTCGTGGAACCCTCGGCCTTCACCAAGATCTCGGCGCTCGGCGTCGAGGAGCAGCGCGTGAACGTGATCGTCGATCCGGCCTCCGAAGGCGCGTGGAAGAGCCTGGCCGACGGCTTCCAGGCCCAGACCAGGATCGTGGTGTGGGATGCCGCCACGGTGCTGAAGGCGCCTGCCTCGGCGCTGTTCCGCAGCGGCGGACAGTGGCACGCATTCGTCGTGAAGGACGGACGCGCGTGGCGCAAGCCGCTCCAGGTCGGGCGCCGCAACGACGTTCACGCCCAGGTGTCGGAAGGCGTGGAGCTGGGTGCGCAGGTCGTGCTCTTCCCGAGCGACAAGCTCACCGACGGCGCGAGGGTACAGCCCAAGTAGTCAGGGTCGGCGTGTGACGACACCCGTGGTCAATCGCTCGATCGACCTGCGGTGCAGCCAGCCGAGCGCGAGACAGCCCAGGGTCGCGCCGATCAGGCACATGAGCATGTCCGACTGCGCATCCCACACGTAGCCCTGCGTGCCCAGGAACTTGTCGCCACCTTCCGGGTCGAGCAGAACCGCGGACCACCACTCGAACAGCTCGTACAGGGCGCTGATCGCGAGGGCCACGCTGATCGACAGGAATCCCACCCACCCGCGAGAGCGCAGCGGAGTCGCGCGCACCAGCACCTCGCTGATGACGAACACCGGGAAGAACCCTTGGGCGAAGTGGCCAATCTTGTCGTAGTTGTTGCGCGAGAATCCGAACGCCCCCTTCATCCACTCGCCGAAGGGGTTGAGCGCATAGGTCCACTGCGCGCCGAACACCAGCACCAGGATGTGCAGGAACACGCACACGTACACGAAGCGCGACATGGGAAATCGACGGAACGTTGCGGCGAGCGCGATCATCCCGACGAGCCCCGGCCCCACCTCCAGCAACCAGTTGAGCGTACCCGCAGGCGTCGTCGCGAGGGTCAACGCGAACAGCACCAGGAGCACGGCCGCAAGCGCCAGCGGCACACGCGCCATTTCGTTCGTTCCACGAACTTTCTCGCTCGTCGCCGGGCCCGTTGACATCGCGGCACCGTTTCACCGATCCCGGACCGCGGCAAATACCTTTCGTCCCGCCCTCCAGGGAGCCCTGCGCTCACACCCGGCGTGCCGCATTCCCTTGCGCTTCCTGTGCGAACCGACGATCCTCCCCGAAGAGGGCCCCCTGCCGGGGGGAAAGGATTCGACATGAGAGTCTCTCGGTTCTTCGCACCCATCACTCTGATCGCAGCATGCGTGCTGTCTTGCTCCGGCGGCGGCTCGCTCGAGCTCTCGGCCGACGGTTCCAAGCAATCCTTCGCGCCCAGCTTGGGCATCTCCTATGCTACGACCAAGACCTTCACCGAGCCCGATCCCAAGGGCGGCTTCAAGTCCGCCAAGGCCTCGTCGCACCACCTCTATCTCACCAACTTCGCCCCCAAGTCCGACGTCCGCAACCTCCGCGAGAAAACCTCGCCGACGGCCAACGGCAACGTCCGCGTGTCGATGGCCTTCGTCGGTCCCGAAGGCTCCGAGGGCTCCAAGACCGATACTCCCATCCCCTCCGGCTCCTATGGCGCCGCTGCTGCCAAGTTCCAGAAGGTCGAGTCCATCGAGATCACCGTCTTCGCGGATGGCAAGGCCAAGGAAGTCGATCTCGATCGCGACAAGACCACCGGCACCGTGAAGATCACCTCGGCGGACGGCGAATCGATCGCTGGGGAGATCGATGTCCGCGACGGCAAGAGCTCCGTGAAGGGGAGCTTCAAGACGAAGCTGCAGAAGCCCTGACGCACGCGGCCAGACCCGATTCGCGACAGGGCGGGGCGAGTGGGCCCGCGGGCCGTTGACAGACTCCGCTCGAACCGCCGCCCCGGACTTCGGCCCCAGCCGGATCCGGGGTCCCAACGATGAGATGTCGGGCTTGGCCGCTGCGGCCGACCACCGCGAAGGCTCACAGCCTCGTGGACTCGGAAGGCCGAGCATGCTCCAGGCACAATGGAGCGAACCTGCGGCCCCCGGCCCACTGGGCGCCGGCCAGCGAATCGGTTACCATCCAGCCCATGAACGACCGGAACCGGCTTGCTTGGACCCTCGCGCTCGTCGCGATCGTCGGGTGCGGAGGCAAGGTCATCGAGGGCGCCGTGGATGGCGACGGTGACGGCGGAGCCGGCAAGGCCGGCGCGAGCGGCCACGCGGGCTACGCGGGATCCTCCAAGGGCGGGTCTGCCGGATACGCGG
Source organism: Myxococcota bacterium (assembly GCA_022703255.1). Classification (GTDB taxonomy): domain Bacteria; phylum Myxococcota_A; class Polyangia; order Polyangiales; family Polyangiaceae; genus JACRCQ01. The sequence continues at coordinate 9,119 of JAKLDZ010000204.1, forward strand.
GCGGCTCCGGTGGAGGGGCGGGCTACGCGGGCGCCGGCGGCTCCGTGAGCTGCGCGTTCGACATGGGCTGGCCGCAGTGCGACAACTGCGTCAAGTACAACTGCGCGCCAGCGTGCGCAGACTGCACCGCCGACCCGAACTGCAAGGCAGTCCTCAACTGCTTCACCGGCTGCGGAATCCACAACGAGGATTGCCTGCTGGCCTGCGTCGAGAACCAGCCGGGTGGCGCGACCCAGCTCGAGAAGCTCTTCGACGACTGCGTCGCTCCGATGTGCGAGTCCCAGTGCACGCTCAACACCGGAGGCGGCGGCACCGGGGGATTCGCGGGCTACGCCGGATATGCGGGCGGTGTGGCTGGCGCCGCGGGCGGCCCCCTCTGTCAGCTTCAGATCGGTTGGCCGGAGTGCGATCAGTGCATCGGCGCGAACTGCCTCGGTGACTGCACCGAGTGCGCCATGAACCAACAGTGCTCGATGCTCTTCGCGTGCCTGATGAACTGCTCCGACGACGCGTGCGCGAACGATTGTGTCAGCAAGTACCCCGGCGGAATCGACCTCGTCATGGAAGTGTTCGGCGAACAGGGCTGCGCCTGGACACACTGCCAGTCGGAGTGCGGAGGCTGAAGCAGCCCCGGTGCACATCCCGCCGGACCGGTTCCTCCGTCGCCTCGTGCCCCCCTCCCATGGGGAGGTTCGCACGAGGCGACGTCTTCGCGTACAATGATATCCCCTGCACTCGCGCAGGGCCTTGCCCCGGAGTCGATCATGCGCCGTCCCCTTTCCTGGCTTCCGCTCGCCTTGCTGCCCGTGGCGATGACCGCTGCCCCCTCTTGCGGCTCGAGCGATGATTCCGCCGAAGGCTCCACCCAC
>JAKLDZ010000205.1 GCA_022703255.1 Myxococcota bacterium
AGCCGTCTCGCCCAGCGAGGGGAGGCGCCGGCGAGCGATCCACCTATTCACTTCGGGGACGCAGTACTAGCCTCGTTGAGTCGCAACTACCGAGGAGAGAGGCATGAACCCACAGTACCCTGGAAACGCCGGGCCGCCTGGCGCTCCGTGGCCACCCGCGCAGCGTGGATATCCACCTCAACCCGGCATGCCCATGCAGCAGCCCTACGCCGCACCTCAACCCGGCATGCCCATGCAGGCTCCGACGGCTGCCGGCGGCACATCGGCGGCGCAGGGCGGCATCATGTCGGATTTGAGCGGCGACGCGCTTTTGGGCGCCGTCGTCAGCGGCAAGGGCTTCCACAATCCGAGGATGATGGGCGCTCATGGTCGGCCTGTCGCTCCTCCTGTTCATCATCAACACCGCGCTCGTATTCGGTATGGACCGGTTCTATCCGTATCTGTATGGCCTCGCGGCGATCTTCTTCTGGGGCGGCGCCTGGCTTGTGGTCACCGGACAGCCGCGGGCCGCGGCCGACGGGACTCCCGCGCCGATCTGGGCGCGCATCGGGCTCGGCGCTGCAATGGCGTTCGGCCTGCTGGTCGGCATCGGCATGATCATCCTGCCTTGGGAATCGTTCCTCGCGTCGTTCGTCTCCTTCTGAGCGTGCCGGCCCACCGGACCAGTGTCCCCGACGTACCCCGCGATCTCCCGCCGCCGAGCCTCGACACACGGCCGTGTCCTGTGCTCTGCTCCACTTCCAGGAAGGCGCTGCTCCTCGGCGGCGAAGGGCGGCGTTCCGGACAAGGAGATCCACGATGGCGACCCCCGCGTTCCACTACCAGGATCCTTTCCCGCTCGGCCCCGACACCACCAGCTACCGGCTCCTTGCCGCGGACGGGGTGGCGGTGACCAGCTTCGAAGGCCAGGACGTGCTGAAGATCGAGCCCGCAGCGCTCACTCGTCTGGCACGCGAGGCGGTCCGAGAGGTCTCCTTCCTGCTCCGGAGCTCCCACAACGAGCAAGTCGCCGCGATCCTGGCGGACCCGCAGGCCTCGCGCAACGATCGCGGGGTGGCTCTCGCGTTCCTGCGCAACGCGGAGATCTCGGCGCGCTTCGAGCTTCCGCTCTGCCAGGACACCGGCACGGCGACGATTCTCGCAAAGAAGGGGCAGCGAGTCTGGACGGGAGTGAAGGACGAGGAGTGGCTGTCGCGCGGCGTGTATGAGACCTACACGAAGGAGAATCTCCGGTACTCCCAGACTGCGGCGCTCGACATGTTCACGGAGCGCAACACGGGGACGAATCTTCCTGCGCAGATAGACATCTTCGCGACCGAGGGAGAAGAGTACAAGTTCCTGTTCGTCACGAAGGGCGGAGGCTCGGCGAACAAGATGCTCCTGTTCCAGGAGACCAAGGCGCTGCTCGCTCCAGGCAAGCTCGAGGCGTTCCTGATCGACAAGATGAAGCACCTGGGCACCGCAGCCTGCCCGCCGTACCACATCGCCATCGTGCTCGGCGGAAGCTCCGCCGAACTGTGCCTCAAGACCGTGAAGCTCGCCTCCACCAAGTACCTCGACGGTCTCCCCACCGAGGGCAACGAGCACGGCGTCGCGTTCCGGGACCTCCAGATGGAGGAGAAGCTGCTGCAAGCCACCTACGCCCTCGGGATCGGCGCCCAATTCGGGGGCAAGTACTTCGCCCACGACGTGCGTGTCATTCGCCTGCCTCGGCATGGTGCGTCGTGCCCCGTGGGAATCGGCGTGTCCTGCTCCGCGGACCGCAACATCAAGGCCCGCATCGATCGCAGAGGCCTGTGGCTCGAGGAGCTCGACCGCGATCCCGCCCGCCTCATTCCTCCACAGTACCGCGGCAAGCACGATCACGGCGTGCGCGTGGACCTCAATCGTCCGATGAAGGAGATCCTCGCGGAGCTGACGAGACACCCGGTGTCCACTCCCCTGCTCCTGAACGGCACTCTCGTGGTCGCTCGCGACATCGCGCACGCGAAGTTCAAGGAGCTGATCGACCAGGGCAAGGGGGTTCCGGATTACCTCCGCAACCATCCGGTGTACTACGCTGGGCCTGCAAAGACGCCGCCCGGGAAGCCCTCGGGCTCCTTCGGGCCGACGACGGCAGGACGCATGGACTCGTATGTGGAGTTGCTGCAGTCGTTCGGGGCTTCTCTGGTGATGATTGCGAAGGGCAACCGCAGCCAGCAGGTGACGGACGCGTGCAAGAAGTACGGTGGATTCTATCTGGGCTCGATTGGAGGGCCTGCCGCGGTGCTCGCGGAAGAGAACATCCGCAAGGTGGAGTGTATCGATTTCGCCGATCTCGGAATGGAGGCGGTGTGGAGGATCGAAGTCGAGGACTTCCCGGCGTTCGTTCTCGTGGATGACAAGGGAAACGACTTCTTCCGTCAGCTCGGCTGCTGATTCCCTGACACAGCAGCAGATCCCGCCCACCGGCGCTCGTCTGCGTCATCTGCGGCGTCACCCCGTCACGGACACTGGTCCGCCCACTGATATACGTCGTCCACACGACGCGGATGCGCAGCCCCAAATCCGTAGCGATTCGTCGCTTCCACACACCCCGGCCACTTCTCCACCGTGGCCCAGTCGCCCCGCGTGTACTTGTAGTAGAACCATTCACCCCGCGGCACCGCAACCATCCCCCGCGCCGTCTGCGGCCCCACCCAGCTCAGCGGCTCATGGTTCCACCCCGATGCCGATGAAGCGACGAAGATCGGCGTGGACGTCGGCGTGCCCGCCGGCACCTCGACCTCCAGCTCCACCTGCACCAAGGGACGCGGCTCGGGGATCGACGGGTCATACGACAGCGCGTAATCGAGCCCGGCCGTGTCTACGTGAATCACCACCAGCGACAGGTCGCGCTCGTCCCACCACCAGCCCGCCTGGGCAGCAAGCAGCGTCTCCCAGTCCCCCTGCTGCGCAAGGGGCTGCCCCCCCGCGGTCACTGCCGTCGGCGAATGATCCACCCGGTGAACCCGCAGAATCATCGACCTCTGCGGCGGAACGAACGTTCCCTCGCGGGCGCTTACCTGCAACTCGCTTCCCGTGGCCGTGCGCGCGTGCGTGAACGTCACCCGCGAGTACTGCGCCGACTGCTCGTGCCCGAAGCCATCCCCCGCGTCTTCGTAGAGCACGAAGCTGGCTGGCTGCGCCCCCGGATACAGGTCCACCTGCAGGGGTCCGTCGTCCGGCTCCCCGGTGAATGCCTTTCTCCTCTCGCGAAACAGGACGCCCCCCTCCCGAACATACGCCGGAAGCGCAGCACGCGTCACGCCCGTCTGCACCGTCGTCGGCCCCTCGAACACCGCCCCCGAGTGCAGCTCGAACCATCTCCCCGCCGGCAGGTAGAGCGTCCCCTGCTCGGCACCGGGCTCGACGACCGGTGCGATCATGAGCGACGGCCCCAGCATCGCCTGGTCGCCGAGGTTGGCCACGGCGGGGTCGTCGGGGAAGTGGAACACGAGCGGGCGCAGGATCGGCACGCCGCTTCGAGCGGATTCGTCGAAGAGGCTGTAGAGGTACGGGAGCAGCTCGTAGCGCTGGCCGATCAGGTCCCTGCTCAGGTCCTCCACCTCCTGCCCGAACTGCCACGGTTCCTGCGGTCCCACTCCGCTGGTGACGTGTCCCCGGAAGAAGGGAGACACGGATCCGAGTGCCATCCAGCGCGCGAACAGCTCGGGGGTCGCGTTGCCCGAATAGCCCCCCACGTCGCTCCCCACGAAAGGCAATCCCGACATCCCCATGCCCAGCAGCATGGGAAGAGTCCCGCGCAGCGAATCCCAGCCGCTCGGGGCATCCCCCGTCCACACCGCCGCCCAACGCTGGATTCCCGAGTACCCCGCCCGCGTGAGCACGAAGGGCCGCCGCTCCGGCGCAGCCGCCACCATTCCCTCCCACGTCGCTCGCGCCTGGTGCAGCGCATACACGTTGTGGACCTCGTCCATCGAGGTCGGCTGCCCGTCGCCAGCCGCCTGCACCGTCCCAGGGATGGTCGATCCTCCCCCGCTCTCCGGGAAGAGCGTCGGCTCGTTCACGTCGAGCCAGATGCCCCGAATCCCCCTCGCCACCTCCGTGCCGACATTCGCTCCCCACCAGGTCCTGCCCGCCGGGAGCGTGAAGTCCGGGAACGCCGACTCTCCGGGCCACACGACTCCCGTGTAGATCCCTCCCCCGGGCTTCGGCAGGAAGACCCCCTGCGCAACGCCCGAATCGTACACGTCCCAGCCCGGCTCTGCCTTGATCCCCGGGTCGGCAATCACGACCACGTGGAACCCCTGCGCTTCGAGATTCGCGATGAGCCCGTTCGGGTCGGGGAATGTCGCGGCGTCCCACGTGAACGTCCGGAATCCTCGCATGTGCTGAATGTCGAGCCACAGCGCGTCGGCCGGAAGCTTGCGCGCGCGGAACTCCGTAGCAAGCTCCTCCAGCTTCGAGGCGGGCGAATACCCCCAACGCGACTGGTGATAGCCGAGGGACCACCGCGGGGGCATCTGCATCCGTCCTGTCAACGACGTATACCGACGCAACACCTCCCCGGGCTCCGGCCCCAGAATCACGTACTGGTCCAGCCATCCTCCCGACGAACGGATTTCGTACACCCCAGGATCGCTCGCTGCCATATCCATCTCGAGGCGCCACGCGTCGTCGGTGAACACGCCGTACGCGACGCCTCCTCGCAGACCGACGAAGAAGGGAATCGACTGGTACAGCGGATCCTGGGCGGGTCCGTATCCGCCGAACGCCGGGTCGTACGCATCGGTGTTCCAGAAGGTCATCTTGGCGCCGCGCTTGTCGAGCGGACCAGTGCGTTCCCCGAATCCGTAGAAATGCTCGTCGGCCGGAGTCGCGCGCCGCAGCTTCCACTTCCCGTCGGCGCCGATCTCCCATCCCCCGGCGCCGTCGTCCACCAGCACACGCCCGAGCTCGTCGATGATCCGAACACGTCCATCGGCCGCGAACTCCGCACGATAGCGAGCCGTGCAGAGTTGCACGCCCACCGCGCTCCCCGACACGAACGCCTCCGGGTCCACTGCCGGCGGCTCCGTCACCGCGAACGAACGCGGGTTTCCAAAGGCCCCCGCAGGCGTGGGCAACAGGCGCAAGATGCCGTCCCCAAGGGCCGCAGCGCGGACGTCGAGCTTCGGAGCTTTCACGACGAGGTGCCACGGCTCAGGCGCGAGGGTCGCCCATGCAGGCATCGGTTTCGGCTCCGCGCAGTGCGGGTAGGGCGCCACGGGCGCATCGCTCCCGGCGTCTGCCTCGAGAGGTCCGTCAGCCGACGCGTCGTCGCTCCCATCGTCTCCGCCCGTCTCCGCTTCAGCCTCCGCGATCGCGCTGTCCGTCGCCGCCTCGACGGCAGTGTCCATTGCCGCGTCGCCGCTGGCAGGCGCAGCTCCGGGTGGAGAGGCATCTTCCCCCGAGCATCCTCCGAGCAGGAGCGCGACCGTCATCCAGCGACCAGGGTTCATCGTGTGGGCGAGTATCGGGCGTCTGCACCGAGACGTAAAGCAGCGGCGGGGGGGCGTCTTGAGGCTCGCCATATGAGGTCTCCACCGAGATGGAAGCGACGCACGACGACGCTTCCTGTGCCGAGACGTGGGATCGCTGCAGGCGGTTTCCACTCGGAGACAAGGGCCCCGGAGGCGCACACGAAGTGCAACACGAGCGCGCGATCCGCGCTATCATGCGCCGCGGAGGTCCCCATGCGTTTCCAGATCGATCGAAGCGTGCTCGCACTGCCGCTGCTCGCGGCGTTTGGCGGCACTGCGAAGGGCTCCTACCTTGAGCTGACCGACGACGAGCTGCACTGCAAGTTCGGATTCCTGTTCGACGAGGCGATCCCGCTGTCCGCGATCGAGGGGGTCGAGGCCAACGTGCGGTGGCCGTGGTACGACGGAGTCGGCTGGCGCACGAACCTGCGCGGAAGGGTCGGGCTGGTTGGAACGTTGCGCAACATCGTGTGCATCAAGGTCGCGCCGGGCCGCAAGGCGCACTTGTTCCTGCCACTCCCTCTGCGAGAGCTGTACGTCTCCCTCGAGGACGGCGAGGGATTCGTCGCGGCGCTGCGCGAAAGGCTTGCGGCACGCCAGCAGTCCGGCCAGGCCGGGTAGAACGGGCGCGTCGGGGTCAAGGCCGGCAGCCGAAACGTCGCCACGCGAGGGTCAGGGACAGCAGTAGATGCTCGTGTCCTCCTGCCGGAGATTGATCTGAAAGCAACCCTGCGAGCGGATGGCATCGAAGCAGAGGTCCAGCTTGTTCTGGTCGGGGTGCTCGTAGGCGAGGTAGCGCCTGGTTCGATCGACAGCCATGGCAGGGGACTTGCGCCCCTTCTCGCAGATCGCGTCCTTGGCTGGACGCCGCTGGGCGGGCGTGATCGCGGTCGTGATGCACCGTGTGTTCTCCAGGCCTCGGCAGGCCATGTCGAGTCCCGCTTCACAGCCCTTCTGGAACGCGCGGTCGGCGGCGCGCATGTCCTTGGCGGTGCCGATCCCCTTGCCGTACAAGTATGCGAGGTTGTTGCAGCTCAGGCCGTGACCGGCGTCGCACCCCTTCTTCAGAAGCGTGAACGCCCGCGACGGGTTCTTCGCCTGGCCACGGCCCTGAATGAGGGCGTCTGCAATGCGCACGCAGGCTGGCCAGAGATCTCCCGAACATCCCATGTCGCAGTCTTCGCCGAGCTCGCATTCGGACGCTTGCTTGTAGAGCGTTTCGAGCATCTTGCAGGCGAACTTGTTGTCCCGATCGCACGCCTCTTGATACAGCGCGGTGCCCTTCGACGGGTTGCGCGCAATGCCTGCCGTCGTCCCATCCCAGTACTTCCCACCCAGCACGATGCATGCATAGGTGTTCGATCCCTTGCACTCGCTCTCACAGGTCTTCGTGTCGGAGCACAACGCCTCTGCCTCACGCAGCTTCCGCTGCATTCCATCGGGAGTGTCCTCAGCGCCGGGGAGCTTGTCCTTCGCCTTGGCAGTCACCTCGACAACCAGACAGGACTCCTTGTCACCGCGGTCGCACGCCGTTGCGAGCAGGTCGTTCGGTCTTGGCTGGCCATCCCGCTCTGAGAGCTTGGCGAGGACCATCACACCGCGCTTGCACGACACGTTGTCTCCGCGATGACAGGCTTCGCTGAGCATCCTGGCGGCCATTTCCTCGTTCGGGGGGTCATCCTCCAGGGCCAGCTTCGCCCCGAGCACGTGCATCTCTATCAACGCCTTGCATCCCCCTTCGTTGCCGCACTCGCAGGCCTTGTTGAACAGGGCACTGGCGCGCCCTGTGGCTGGACCCAGAGGAATCGAACCTCGAACGCTCGGTGGGCCCGCGAGGGTCATGGTCACCAGACCGAAACAGGAGGGGCCATTGCCGAGGTTGCATCCGCGGGCCAGGAACGCCCTCGCGGCGGCTGCCGTGTCGTCGCTCGCGCACCATGGCCGCGAGCCACCCGCATTCCTGCAGATGGACCTCCAGAGCGGCACAGCCGCCTTGCCCATCATCAGCTCCCGTCCCATCAGCTCACAGGAGCGGGCCTCACCGGCGACGCATTGGCCTTCGCAATCGCGCCCTGGCTGACAGCCGCCGGGCTTGTCCATGAGGGCATCACACGACAAGCTGGCCGGATCGACCGGTGCCGCCTCCTTCATCGGAGCCTCCTGCTTGGGGGGCACTCCCTCGGTCGGACCCAAGCCCAAGGCCCCGGGAAGGCATCCCGGGAGCAGCAGCAGAGCCATCGCCGCCCCGGCCCGCAACCTGTCGCGACCAGCCCCCGTGGCACGATCCCCGTGCTTGGGTTCCCGGCCAGCTCCTCGCTCAAATCGCATTCCCATCGACTTCCTCCCTTTCTGCCGTTCGCTGTTCACCCTGTGCGACGTGGCGCTTCACCGCGGTGCGCGGACTTCACTCCCCGCATCGAGAAGTGTTGGACAACGAGCAACCCGCGCAGTTGTCACGGACACAGTTGAGCAGGACTCCTTCGTCGTCCGACCATTCCGACATCGTGACTGTGCGACAGCAATTCCCGCTCGCAGCGCAGCTCCGTGCCTGGGCACAGCACTTCTTCAGAAGGCAGGCGCGACACGAATCGTTCAGCTCCTTGTTGTCGTCAGGCCAGAACTTGATCGTCATCCCGCAGACCACGGACTCCTCGCATCGATAGAGGCCGTCCACCTGCCAGCTCTCCCCGCAGGCGTCCTCGTCGTCACAGAGGCGGTACGTCATGTTGGAGCCGTCGTCGCACGACGCGATGATCCCATCCGCGCAGGCGTTCACGGCACCGTTGCGAAGATCCTCGCAATTGACGTCGGGGCCCTCGCGATTGAGCACCGAGCATCCACCGGCCACAAGCAGCCATAGGGCCGCAGCCCGGGCTACGCCCCGGACCGGACTGTGCATCAGGCATGCATGCTTGCTCATTGGTTGCAAGTCTCCCGGACACAGATCCTCGCACAAGCCTCCAGACGGTCGCCTCTCGCCCGATTCACGATGCACCCGTCTCGACAGTGGGCCCGGCATTGCGCCGGCTCGCTCCAACCAGTCCCGCACTGCGATCGAACGCACATCCGGGAGCACGCGCCATGCCGCTCACCCCCGTAGCGACGCATGGTGCACACGTCGCTGCACTGCTGCCTGCACTCCTGAAGCTCGGCGGCCGCCGCTCGGCGTTCCTCCGCTTCCTGACGACGCTGCTCGGCTGCCGCTTCGGCCTGCGCCCGCCTCTCGGCAGCCTCCTGTTTCAGCCGCTCCGCACGCTCCGCGGCCTCCTGCTTGCGTCGTTCCGCGAGGGCCGCGGCCTCTGCCTTGCGGCGCTCTGCCTTCTCCGCGGCCTCTGCCTTGCGGCGCTCTGCCTTCTCCTCCGCCTCCGCCTTGGCCACCAGCTTCGCGATCGCCTTCGCGCTCCCCTGCAGAACCGCCTTCGCTTCCTCCGCGTGGGGACCATCGGGATACTCCGCCAGGTAGCTCTCCAATCCCTTGCATCCCGTCGGGGCCGTCGGCACACGACACATCTCGACGTTCGCCGCGCTCCAGGCGGCTCGCTCCTTCAAGGCGGCTATTTGGGGCTCGGCCTTGTCGAGCAGCTCGCGCGCTTCGCGGGCACGCGCTCCCTTCGGGTAGTCGTCGAGGTACCCCTTCACCCCATCGCAGGCATTCACCAACGAGGGCTCCGCGCACGCCCCGGCCCCCGCGGCGTCCCACCGCTTCGTCTCGTAGAAGCCTCTCAGCTCCGACAGCTTCACGCTCCCGATCTTCTGGGCGTTCACGACCAGCTCGAGCTCGTCACCCCGATTCCTCAACAACCACGCCTCGAGCACCACGGACTCGAGGTCGAGGGTCAGCCCTCCCGGCACGTCGACAGCGCCCAGATCCAGATCGTCGCCGGACGGCACGCGACCGACGACGGCAAGGCTCGAGACCTTCTTCCCCTTGCACGGAACGCCCTGGGAGACGACCCGGACGCTCTTCTCCCCCTCGATCGATTCAGACGTTTCGCTGCCGCTTGCCCGGATCGCATCCGCCGCGGGGATGGCGGTCAGTACGGCCCCTGCGGCGACCAGCGCGACGCCGATCGCCGTCGCTCCGGACGGGCCCACGGGGTTGTAGGTTCGCGAGCTACCGTCGTGGGGATAGACGTTCTGGGCATCCACGAGCGTCACGGTTCCTGCCGTGAGCAATGTCAGGCCTCCACCCGCGAGCAGCCAGTTACGAGTCGACGAGTCATTCTGCCGTTCCCGGGTCGTCGTCACCTTCACCGTCTTGCGCTCGACGACCTCACAGGCATGCTCGAGCTTGATGGTGGCCTTCTGACCATCCTGGTCCACGGTCGCGAGGTAGCGCTTCGTGGGCACCATCTCCCGGGTCGTCTTCCCGGTGGG
>JAKLDZ010000206.1 GCA_022703255.1 Myxococcota bacterium
CCCCAAGCTCCTCGGGGCATCCGTTCCCACGATAGCAGAGCGCGACGTACGATCCCACGGACAGCCCCACGTGTCTCGACACCAGCGGGCACTTGACCTTGAAGAGGAACGCGATCTTCCGCTGGAACCCGAAGAGTGTCTCGAAGTTTCCGAGGCCCTTGGCCACCACCAGATCCGCAGCGTCGAATCGCCGACGAAACGCCTCACTGCAATCCTCGAGAATCGTCCCCGGCGCGTCCGACCCGTTGTCGATCACTTCCACCATCCCGGTCAGCCCGCAGTCCCGGGCGTCCCCCAGCGTCGCGTCGTTGAGCACCGGACTCCCCCGCACCGCGAGCGTGACCCGGTGCGGACCGAACTGCTCGATGAGCAGTCGATCGACCACCACCTCACCAGCGTTGTCTGCCAGATACAGGATGTCTCGCGCCTCGGCGACTACCTCGCGAAACTCGTCGAGGTTGCCGTGCAGGGTCTCCCCCGGAGCTTCACGAAGCGCATTCCGCACGGCACCGTCATCGAGGGCACCTATCACCGCCATGTCGATCGCGTTGGCCGCAACGACGCACGCGATCGCCGCACGGAGCGGATCGGCTGAGCCACGCACGAGATCCTCGAGCTCGGGCAGGGCGTCGGAAGCCAGACGGTTGAAGTGGCGCTTGGCGGCTTGGTACGGATCGGCACACCCCGAGAGCTGGCGCAGCCTCCGGTGGATCGCCTGTCCCATGAACGGCGGGGGACGATCGAAGTCCATCGTCGCCGCCATTCCCAGCACGTCGCGAAGCATCCGCTCCTGCAGCGCGGCGTCGGCCGTGACGTTGCGCGCGGCCTCGAGGCTCTGCCGCACGAAGCAGGGGACGCAGTCGAGGTAGGTTCTCATGAGTCGGCTCCTGCGGTGGAGGAGATCAGCCGCAGCCCCCTACGTTCCGGGGACTCGTGAAGTGGTCAATGACGGCCTCGTTGTAGAACAGCACCGGGCCCGCCATCTGCCCCTGATTCGTCTCGTTGGCGTCGCCTTCGTTGCCCATGGGTGTCTCGCGTTCATCCGTTGTTGGGAAACCGATCGTCCCCCGAATCCAAAGCTCGATGCCCGGGCCGGGCCCAGGGCTCAGGTGATACAAGCGATGGGAATTCTTGTCCACGGCTGCTGGCGCCCGCCCGCGGCAGCCGGCATCCTTTTCGTCAGCACACGCCTTGCCCGCGTCACGCAATGCCAGGACCGTCGGCGAGAACCCTTCAGCTCACTTCTCCCTTGGGTACGGCCAGGCGAGGATCCCCCCTTCCAGCACCTTCACGTTGGTCCATCCGTGCCCCGACAGCGCGCGCGCCGCCTCGTAGCCCCGGAGCGAGATCTTGCAGAAGCAGATGATCTCCTGGTTCTTGTCGGCCGGAAGCTCCCCGAGACGCTTGCGCAGTGCGCCCAGGGGAATCAGCCTCTCACCGATTCCCAGACGCATCTCCTCGTACTCGTCAGGCCCCCGCGCATCGAGGATGAACGGCCGCTCTCCAGCATCGAGCCTTCGCTTGAGGTCCGACGCCGATATCCCCTGCATCCTGCCATCGAGCTTGTTCTGCATGACATGCGCGGTGGCGATGCTGTGGTCAATGGCGAGCGAGAACGGCGGCGCGTACGGCAAGTCCGCGCACAACATGTCGTCCACTGTCATCTTCCCCTGGATGGCCATGGCCCAGATCGCGAGCTGCTTGCTGACTTCGCCCTGCCCCACACACTGAGCCCCCAGGACCCTGCGGGTGGATCTGGAGACCACGAGCCGGGTGATCAGAGGCTTCCCCTGCATGAAACCGGGCTTGTCCGTGCTCGCATGGATGACGACCTCCGCGTCGTCGAATCCCGCAGCGCGTGCCGCTGTCTCGTGCACCCCCGTGGAGCCTGCAGTGAAGTCGAAGATCTTGCAGATCCCCGTCTGAATCGTGCCGGGGAAGGAGGCGCCACCGCCTGCCACGGCGTTGTGGCCCGCAACTCGCCCCTGCAGGTTGGCCAGGTCACCGAAGGGCGCGTGCACCCTCTTGCCCGTGATTCGATTCACACACTCTACGCAGTCCCCGGCGGCGTAGATGTCCTCGTCAGAGGTCTTCATCTGCTCGTCCACGAGCACTCCCCCCGTCTCGCCAACCTTCAGCCCAGCCTTGCGGGCCAACTCCGAGTTCGGCGTCACCCCCGTCGCGATCACTGCCAGCTCGCACTCCAACTCGGTGCCGTTGCGGAGCTTGACGCCCCTCAAGACGCCGTCCTCCCCGAGGAACTCCGCAATGCCGTTGCCGGTGATGACATTCGCGCCCTTGCTGCGCACGTGGTTCTCGGCGAGCGCGGCGAGCTGCGGGTCGAGGAACGTCAGGATCTGCGGGAGCACCTCCACCACGGTGATCTGGAAACCCGCAAGGTGGAGCGCCTCGCACGCCTCGATGCCAATCAGCCCGCCACCCACGATGATGGCCTTGGAGATCTTCCGCTCATCGCGCACCTTGCGAAGATAGTCCGCGTCCTGCATCGACTGGAGCGTGGAGATGCCCTTCAGGTCAATCCCCTTCACCGGCGGCATCTTCGGCCGGGCCCCAGTCGCGAGGATCAGCTTGTCGTACGGATGCTCCTCGATGGCTCCGGTATCCAGGCTCCGGGCAACGACCACCTTGCGCGCACGGTCGATGTCCGTGACCTCGGTTCCGGGCTTGGCCCGAATCCCCTTGGCTGCCAGGAAGAAGCCCGGATCCCGCACCACTCCGGCCGGCGTGCACAGCAGCATCCGTCGATCATTGAACACCCCTCCCACATAGTACGGGTATCCGCAGGAGGCCATCGACAGCTCCGGGGCCTTCTGCAGTATCAGGATATCCGCGCTCTCGTCGAGTCGCCGCGCTCGCGAGGCCGCCTTGGGCCCCGCCGCCGACCCGCCGATCACGACGATCCGTCGGGTCTCATGCTTGTCTCTGGGCTCGCCGTGATTGCTCATGTTCGGTAGATCCTCGTCAGGGGCTGCTGTGCAACGTCGTCCGGTTCCACAGTACTTTCCGCTCAGTGATCGCAGACGTTCGCTCCCGTCGTTAGGCGACCTTCGAGGTACTCCCGAACGATCCGTTCGGGATCTGCGCTGGTCGCTCCGACGACGACTCGAATCCCGTTCTGGTCGAAGAGGCTCTGGGCGCGCGATCCCATGCCGCCCGCGATGATGATGGTCGCCCCCTGCTCGTGCAACCAACGCGGAAACGTCCCCGGCTCGTGCGGTGGCGGAGTCACCATCCTCTGCCCTTCGATCGTCGTTCCGTCCTCTTTCACGTCGAATATCGCAAACTGATCGCAGTGCCCGAAGTGCGAGGACAAGACCCCGGCGGTCACCGGCACCGCGATCTTCATCGCTCCCGACGGCTTGCCGCCGTCGCCACGCGCCGCGGCCGCTCGCAGCTCGGGCTCCAGCAGCGTGCGAACCATTCGCCCGAACGCTTTCGCCGTCTCCGAATGAGGCCTCGACTGCACCATCGGAGTGCCGCTGTCGCCGGAGACGACAACCTCCGGCTCGATGGGGATCGCCCCCAGGTACGGCACCCCCATCTCCTCGGCCATGGCGCGGCCACCATCGGCGCCGAAGATCCTCACCAGCTCCCCGCACTTCGGACAGGTGAAGCCGCTCATGTTCTCCACCACGCCTAGCACCGTCAGCTCGAGCTGACGGCAGAACATGATGCACCGACGCACGTCCTGGACCGCTACCTCCTGCGGTGTCGTCACGACAATGGCGCCATCCGGGTGGTCGATGAGCTGCGCGACCGCCAACGGCTCGTCGCCCGTGCCGGGAGGTGAATCCACAATCAGATAATCCAGCTCACCCCACTCGACATCCTGGAGGAACTGCTGAATCGCGCCGAACTTCCGAGGCCCGCGCCAGATGATCGCGTCGTCCCGGTCCCGCAACAGGAAGCCAATCGACATGATGCTCAACGAGCCCGGCCCGCACGGAATCGTGACCGGCAGGAGCGCTTCGTCCGTGCCCGTGATCTTGCTCCCTTCCACGTGCAGGAGCTTCGGAACGCTGGGGCCGTGGATGTCGACATCGAGAATGCCCACCCGCTTGCCGGCGAGCGCCAGCGCGGTCGCGAGATTGACCGCCACGGTGCTCTTGCCCACCCCGCCCTTGCCGGACAACACCATGACCTTGTGGTGGATACGGCACATCCTCGACTGGAGGCGCTGGCGTCCGAGATACTCCTCTTCGTCCTCGCCTGGGCGCCTGTCGCGCGCGGAGCATCCCTTGTCGCTGCAAGTGTTGCACGTCTTCTCTGCTGTCATGTTGCGGCCCTTTCTCTCTCCCGGCCAGGGTGAGTGGCTGGCCCGCTCGCGCCTCGCAGGCGCCGGCCGGGTCGCCGAAGTCCTCTGTGCCGGGAATCATCGAATCGCATCGCTCACACGCTCCCACAACGCGCGGACATCGGCGGAGGCGGGACCCCCGTCGAACTCTACCACGGTCTGGCCCCGGATCTGCGCTCGTGTGACCGAGTCGTCGTAACGGATGCGGCCAAGCAACGGAATCCCACGCCGGCCCGCTTCGGTCTCGATCCGCTCTGTCATCTCCGGGTTGATGTCCGCCTTGTTGACACACACTCCCGCCTTCAGTCGGAACTGAGCGCAGAGGTCCGCCACGCGGTGCAGGTCGTGCAGGCCCGACAGGGTCGGCTCCGTGACGATCAACACCATGCTCGCACCCGTGATGGATGCGATGACCGGGCATCCGATCCCGGGTGAACCATCGCAGATCAGAAGGTCTTGCCCCTGCGCCTGGGCCACCGCTCTCGCCTCCTTGCGCACGAGCGACACGAGCTTCCCGCTGTTCTCCTGGGCAATCCCCAGACGCGCGTGCACCATCGGACCGTGCCTCGTGTCGGAGACGAACCACTCGCCATTGATCGAGGGCGCCATGGAGATCGCCCTGCTAGGACAGTGGTCCGCACACACACCGCACCCCTCGCAGGAGACCAGGTCGATCTCGTAGCAGGATGGATCGCCCGACGACGGCACACGAATCGCCCCGAATCGGCAGAGCTCCGCGCAAGTCCCGCAGCTCGTGCATCGCTGGGGATCAATCGATGCCGTCCGGCCACCGGAAAAGGAGTGCGGCTGCCGCACCGTCGGTGCGAGAACCAGGTGAAGATCCGCCGCGTCGACATCGCAGTCCACCACCACGGCCCGCTCCGCCAACGAGAAGAACGACGCGGCCACGCTCGTCTTCCCGGTGCCTCCCTTGCCGCTTATTACCACCAACTCGCGAATGGGCTTCGGACGCCCGAGGCGGACCAACTCCGAAGGAAAGGGCGCCTCGGGCGCCGGGGACTGGACAACCCGCTCCCTCGCAGCCTCGGAGGGCACCCGCACGCCCGAGCTCGCGAGCGACTGCAGCCTGCCGTGCAGCTCCAGGAAGGCCCCCTCGAGCTCAGGCAGTGCTCGAATCGCTAGCTCTCCTCGCGAGTAGGCCTGCGCAATCCTGCGGTCGTTCGGCACCTCCAGCACGATCGGGATCCGCTCTCGCTCACACCAGGCGCCCAGCGCATCGTCACCGCTTCCCGCGCGATTGACCGCTACGCCGAAGGGAATCCCGAGCTGTCGCACCATCTCCACGGCGAGCTTCAGGTCGTTGAGCCCGAAAGGCGTGGGCTCGCTCACGAGCACGACGACATCGGCGCCCTTGATGCTCTCGATCACCGGGCACGACGTGCCGGGAGGGGCGTCGACCACGACCGCGGCGTCCGAGGGCGCTTCGCTCAACACCGCGCGGATCACCGGCGGCGCCATCGCTTCTCCGATGTCGAGCCTGCCTTGCAGGAACGTCACCGCACCGGCCGCGCCCCGCTCGGCCACCCCCGTCACCCGCGGCACCTCGCGAATCGCCCCTTCCCGACATGCCAGCAAACACCCCCCGCAACCATGACACAGCTTCGGAAATGTCAGAACCTTCTTGGGCAACACCACGATCGCCGAATAGCGACAAGCCGTCCCGCAGGCCCCGCAAAGAGTGCAACGCCCTTCATCGACCTCCGGGACCGGAATCGAAACCGGCCGCCCGGCGGCAATCTCGGGCTTCAGGAAGATGTGCCCGTTGGGCTCTTCCACGTCACAATCCACGTAGGCGACCGGCATCCCGCGCCCGGCCAGGGTCGCCGCAAGGTTGGTCGCCAGCGTCGTCTTGCCCGTGCCGCCCTTGCCGCTCGCCACCACGATGCGCAGCGGCCGGACATCGCCGCCCCTGCGTCCTTCGCTGCTGGACCGTACCTGGTTGTTCATTGCCGATCGCCGGTGTTCAACGATGGTCGCCGCCCATGCCCGAGTGGCTCGAAGCGTCCGGGCTCGACGCCGGGCGCAGCTCGCCGGACTTGAATCGAGCGACGGCCTGCGCAACGGTGCCGCTGCACCCCACGTACGCAGCGATCCCCGCCGCCGTCAGGGTCTGATGCGCATTGGGACCGCAATGCCCGGTCAACACCGCTTGAACGCCTTTGCGGGCCATGAGTTGAGCGGACTGAATGCCCGCTCCGCCACCCAGAGATCCGCTCTCGTTCTGCAGCGCTTCGATGCTCATGTCCTGGGTGTCAATCAGTACGAACCAGGCACACCGACCGAACCGGGGGTCCAACTCCGCATCAAGGCTCGGCCCCGCAGCCGTCACGGCTACTCTCATTTCGATTCCTCTTTCTCGGTGACCGCAGTCTCGCCCGCGACACCCTCCATCTGACCGATTCTTGCCTTCAAGGCCTCCAGGTCACGCTGCAACTCGGCCGCCTGCGCCTTCAGATCGATCACCAGCCTCGCCCCCTCGGACACGGTCGCCCCCGCGCCTCCCTGCACGGAATCCGCCTGCCCCGTCTCCCAGAAACGGAACCGACGCCGCATGCGCATTCGCCCTCCCCCGCCTCGGCCGAAGCCGAACCCGGCGGCAGACGTCCCGTCGCCTTCCTGCGCGCTGCCCCCGCCACAGAAGCCACGTCCCCAACCGGTTCCCGGACCGCGTCCCTGAGGTCCCATTCCATTTCTTCCTGGCATAACAAGTCTCCTTTCGGCTTTCGCCTGTTGCCGCGCCGCTCACCCGCCTCCAGGGCGGCCCGCGACGCTGCGTTGTGCGCGCCTGCCTCGCCGCTCGACGGGATCCGCGCTCCGAACACCGGCGGCGTCAGCCGTTCAGCCTCGGCCTGCTTGAGCACGAGGCCGGGGAGGCAGACGCGCTTGTTCCTTCACCCCAGCAGGAACCGGGCCAGCTCGGCACTTCCTCGAGCGTGGGCACGAATCCCGCTGATTCGAATCAGATTGGCAATCGCCACGCCGAAGCGGTCGCCTTCGCAGGGTCGCGCTAGAGCGACACCTTGCCGGCATTACCGATGTGCGCGAGAGACTCTCCTGCGGCCTCGAGCCGCTCCCGCTTCGAGCCCCTCCGATCTGGCCGCAGGCATCGGTACGGTCTCCGCGTCGTTGGGGTTCGCCCCCCCCCTCCCCACGTGCGGCATTGTCCCTGCCCCCCGCCTTCGCTAGTCGTTCTCCATGGCAACCGCGATTCCTCCCCTGCCCCCCGGCGACGCCCCGGCGTTCTTCGTGCGCGGCCCCGCCGGGCAGATCGGTCCCATCTCCGGTCAGGCCCTGCTCCAGCAGATCCTCCAGGGACTGCTGCCGGACACCTCGACCATCTGGTACCAGGGCATGCCCGATTGGGTGCCTGCACGAGAGCATCCAGGCTTCGGGCCGCTGATCGCCCAGCACCGGCCGCCCGCGGGGGATCCCCATGCGGCAGCCCGCGCCGACGACGACGAGAAGGATCGCATCTTCGGCAAGCTCGTGAAGGCGAGCTGGGAGTACTACAACGAGCACGTCGCGGCCTCGCACATCGACGAGGTGCTCGTGGGCGCGATCATCACCTGCACGCTCGACAACGGCTTCTCGCTGATCGATCTGACCAGCGACGGCGGGCGTCACTACCTGCGCTTCGAGAACATGCAGAACGCCTCGCGCATCGTGGTGCAGGTCCAACACCTCACCAGCGGGTTGGTCGATGCGAAGGTGCTCGGTCAGCGCGCCTCGGTGGTCATCGGCTACGGGGAACGCGTCGCCGACTTCCAGCGCGTCTGGCAGGCCCTCAAGGCCGAGTACAAGAGCGGCTACCTCCAGTCGCCCGAGCCCGGAACCATCACCGTCGATGCCGACATGGCCTCCGGCTACGTCTACGTCCAGGTCGACATGTACTGGAACATCGAGGACTACGTGAAGCCGGACTACGCAATCGACTATGCGCGTCTCACGACGCACATCGGCGCGACGGTCCACGCGCTTGGCAAGTACCTTCGGGGTCGGCTCGGCTGACGGGAGCATGCGCAATGTTCGGCATCCTCAACAAGTTCAACCACAAGGCCGAAATCCGCGAGTCCAAGGACGAGATCCTCGTCGGCGAGATCGTGCGCGCCATGGCGAGACAGGGCGGCACCGCCGTCACCTTCCTCGCCAACAACGACTACCAACGGGTCAAGTTCCGCATCGTCGGAGACCCGATTCTCTCCTACGTCTACGTCACGCTCGATCGCAAGACCGGCACGGGCATCGTGGGCGCCGCGGTGTTCGGCTCCAAGGCGACCCTCACGGTCTCTGCGGAGACCAAGAACTACATCGCCGATCCCGACGATCTGGTCGCGATGTACCGCACCGATCTTGCCAACCTCTTCCGCATGCCGGTGCTCGGGGGCATTCGGCTCAACCACGAGCTCAACAGCATCTTCGCCACCACGACGCTCGTGATCGACATCGACAACTACGTGTTGAAGGGGGAGCCGGGCGTGCAGGCGCTGATGGCCCACCTGCAGCACACCATCCAGGAGCTTCGCGAGCGTCTGCGCCCCTTCAAGAAGGCATGATCCCGTGGCCGGGGATTTTCTTCCTTGCCTCCCCTGGCGCTTCGAAACCCACGTGATTAGACTCGCTCCGCTCCGGGCCAGCCCGCGTCCGCGGGCGAGCCTCCCCTTCTTTTTCGAGGATGGACCGACATGAACCTGCCCGACCCCGGCCTGTACCGCACCACCCAGCCCTACCCCGGCAAGGAAAACGAGATCCCCGCAGGCGTGCTCGTCTACGTCGGCGTCAACAAGGACGGCGTCACCTTCGTGGTGCGGCCGGGCTCCAACAAGCGTAACCGCTGGTTCTGGGGCGAGCCCACCACCCCGCTGCGCTCCACCACCTGGGGTCAGACCCTCAAGTCCCTCCCCGGCGAGGGCTTCTACACCCTCCCGCAGGAGCTCCAGCTCGGCGAAGGCGGCGTGTGGCGCAAGAACGCCATCGTCCAGCTCGGATACAACGCCGAAGGCCGCGGCATCCTGTTCGTCGGCGAAGACCGCGAGAACGAGACCAACAACGTCCTGCACTTCAGCGACAAGGGCATCCTCGTCGAAGACGATCTGCTCTTCCGCCTGCAGTGGGCCCCCATCCTGCCCGTCAGCTCATCCAACTCCTGAGCCCCCGCGCGACGCTCACCCCCCCTGCTTCGAGGTCGCCTCGAACCGTCGAGTCGGCAGCCTCCAAGGTTCCTGCTGCAGGAACGCGAGCATCCGCTCCCGAACCTTGCTCCGCAGATCGAACAGCTTGTCCGAGTCGTCTGCGCTCAGCGTGATCCGCACCGTCACCGCGTCGGCTGTCATGTCCTCCACGATTACCGCCGCCTTCTTCCCGTTCCACAGCGCCTCGCCCTCCAGCATCCGCTTCAGCGCTTGGGGGCGTTTGTAGGCGAATATGGCGATGGGGGCAGCGCTCATCAACGTTTGCGGTATATGCGCGTTTCCGATGGATCGCGGTTGTAGATCACGGGGGCCATACCAGCAAGCTCCACTGAGAA
>JAKLDZ010000207.1 GCA_022703255.1 Myxococcota bacterium
TGTCGTGCAGGACGCGTCCGGCAAGGTACTGCTGGCAATTCACGGCCTGTGCCTCAACGAACAACACTGGGTGCGCGAAGGCCATCACCGCATCGCGGCAGCGGCGGAGGCGACCAGCAGATCGGAGACGGTCTCGGGGGGCACGGGGACCTACATCTTGCGCGCGAGGAACTCGGCAAGCAGCTGCTCGTCGCTGGTGAGCTCCGGCCGGGGTGGCGAGCTGCTTCCGCCGGGTCCGACGGGGGTGCCGATGAAGCCCGGCACGACGTCGTAGGCGTTGTCGTCGAGGATCATCGAGGTCTCGACGACCTCCGCACCGAGCTCGCGGAGGAACGCGTGGGTCTTGCACTTGCCGACCAGCTCGTTGGGATCGGACTCTCCGGTGACCTCGCGGACGATGTGGACGCCTTCGGCGAGGCGGTACCTGCGCTGCTCGCTCTTGACCAGGATCTCCTGGCCCTGCATGTCGGCCGCACCGTCGACGAGCCAGCCGTCGAGGACGTCTTGGGGAACGAACAACTTGTTTCTCGCCATGAAGCCACCGGCACTGTACCAGCCTTGAAGACCGGTGGCACGGAAGGCATGGTAGCCAGGTGACTCCGGTGCTCGCAGCGGTCTACGAGGAGCTGGTGGCGCGGGCCGACGCCCCACCCCACGCGGACACGACCCGGCCGATGGTCCGAGGGTTCCTCGAGCGCACGGGCCGGTTGCCCGCCGATCATCCCCACGCACCGTTCCGTCTTGCGGCCGCCTGGGAGGACACCCTCTGCCGCGACGGGATCGCCGCCCGCATCGCAGCGGAACTGGAGGACCCGTCGGAACGCGATCTCGCGGTGCTTCTTTCGCGGGCCCATCGCGGCGTGTTCCGGTTCGAAACCGTGGGCGAACACTGCGTCGTGCACGACCTGTGGTCGGGAGCCAGCTTCCTGCTGGTGCCGCGTGACGACATCGGGCGTGCGGTCTCCGGCGACAACCTGGGGAGTCTGTGTATCGGGCGGGTTGCCGGTGCGGCGGATGGCTGCGTGTTTCTTCCCGGTGCGCTGTTCCAGGATCCGGAGGCGACCGTCTTCATCGAAGCGGTGTTGAAGGCATCCGCGGAGCGCGAGGTGCGTGACGCCACGGTGTTCGAGTCGCTGCTGCACATGGACTTCGTGCTTCGGACGATGTCACGGCCGCGGCCGGAGTATGCGTATCGGGTGGAGCTGGTAGGAGCGAAGCGCTGAGGGGCTGCTGCGCGCGCGGGATCCCTGGGCTCCGGGCCCCTGCGTCGTGCCCGGTCCCAAACCGGAGCTAGACAGCGGGCCCCGAGGCGGGCATGGTCCGAGGGGGTATGGCCTGGAAGCTGCTCATCGCCGCCTTGTGCGTGCTGGCCAACGGGTTCTTCGTCGCCGTCGAGTTCGGTCTGGTCAAGGTGCGCCTCAGCCAGCTCGTCACCCGCGGGGCGAAGGGCGATCCTCGCGCCGAGATCGCCGTCGGACTCGTCAAGCGCCTCGACTCCTACCTGTCTGCCGCACAGCTCGGCATCACCCTCGCCTCCCTCGCCCTCGGCTGGGTCGGCGAGCCCGTCGTCGCCCGCCTCTTCGAGCTCGGCCTCCTCGCCCTCGGCTTCGGCAACGTCCCCCCAGGGGGCGAGTCCTCCCTCGCGCAGAACCCCGTCCTGCACGGCGTCGCCTTCACCTCCGCCTTCGTCGTCATCACCACCATCCACATCGTCGTCGGCGAGCAGGCTCCCAAGCTCTTCGCGATCCGCCAGCCCGAATCCGTGGCGCTGGTCATCGCACGCCCCATGCGCGTCTTCCACCTGCTGACCTACCCGTTCCTCTGGGTGCTCAGCACCCTGTCCGAATGGACCCTCCGATTGCTTCGGGTGCCGAACGACACCTCGGAAGGGGCCATCGGCGCCGACGAGTTCCGCGTGATCGTGGCCAGCGGCCAGATCGAGCCGACCAAGCGCGAGCTCATCGAACGCGTCATGCAGGGCACCGACAAGCCCGTCCGCGCCATCATGGTGCCCCGTGTCGACATGGCCTCCCTGTCGCTCCTCGACCGCCCCGAGCAGGTCATGAACGTCGCCCGCACCACCGGCTACTCCCGTCTCCCCGTGATCGAAGCGCGCGACCCGGACAAGGTCATCGGCTACGTCTACGTCAAGGACCTCATCCTCGGCGAAGGTCTCCCCACCGGCGGCATCAAGGCCCTGCGTCGCGACATCCTGTTCTTCCCCGAGAGCCGCAAGGTCGGCGACTGCCTCAAGGACTTCCAGCGAACCCGCATCCCCATCGCCATCGTCGTCGACGAATACGGCGGCACCAGCGGCCTCGTCACCGTCGAGGACATCATCGAGGAGATCGTCGGCGAGATCCAGGACGAGCTCGACTCCGAGCAGCCCCGCGTCCAGGAGCGGGCCGACGGCTCCTACGTGATCGACGGCATGGCTGCGGTGACCGATCTGGAGCCGCTGGGCATCGAGCTCGAGTCGGTCGCCGGACACGACACCGTGGGAGGCATCGTCGTCTCCTCGCTCGGCCGGCTCGCGCGCCCGGGCGATGTCGTGCGGCTGGGGCCCTTTGACGCGACGGTGGAAGACGTGCGGCGACGGCGGGTGACGCGTGTGAGGTTGACGCGGCGGGCGATGTCGATCGCGCCGGAGGCGGCCTCGAACGAGCCGCCGGACGAGGGAAGCCCGGGCTGACTCGGCGATCGCCGATCTCGCGGATCAGGCGGGGAGGTTCGCGGACTCGAGGTACCGGGTCGCGAGGTCGTCACGCTGCTTCTGCAACGCAGTCACGATCACCGCGCGGGGCGCAGGGGCGATCGCGCTCGTCCTGCGGATCACCTCCACGGCCACGTCGAGATCGTGCATGTCGCCCAGCAGGGACTGGAACCGCGTCGCCACGTCCCGCCAAGCACGAAGCTCCGGAGGGAGCACCGGTGCGAAGGCGTCGATCGAGTACCGCAAGCGCTTGTACGCGATCCGAAGCACGTGCATCCCGGCCACGTCGTCCACCTCCACGCCGCGGCACTCGTCGACATAGGCCTGGGCCTCGAGCACTGCCTGGCGAGCGAACCGTCTGACTTCGCGATCGCGCTCCGGATCACAGGGGAGCGACAGCAGCGCTCGCAGGTGGGCGAGCGGCGCAAGCAGCGCGCCCGATCGGAGCAGCGCGATGACCGAGGTCTGCAGCGCCTTGAGACGCTGGCGTCGCCGCGTCTTCCAGGGCGAAAGTACCTTGCCCGTCCGGGCGTCGACCTCGAGCGCATCGAGTGTCTTCTCGAGCACCTCCTCGTCGCGCAGCGAGCCGGTGGCATCGGCCACGCGCGCCAGCTCCCTGCGGATGAGGTTCACGTGGAAGCCTCCGAACACGCGACGCACCAGACGAAGCAGCGAGCGGATGCGCCGGAGCGCCACGCGAAGGTCGTGGACCGCCTCCCCGTCGGAGCTCGCGAGCACGCGGGGGATCGCTTCCTCGACGTCCGCGACCCACTCGAGCAGCTTGGGTGCAGCGAGCTGCGAGACGCGCGTCTCGACGACGACGCGCGGGCGCGGCGACGATCGGCCGGGTCTCCGCGGCGTCTGCGCCGCGTCCTTGGTTCCGGCTCGCGGGCGTCGAGCCTTGGCGACCGGACTCATGGACGCACCACGTGCACCACGGCGACCGGCCTGCGGCCGGTGACCCCGTCGAGCCGCTTGCGCACGGCCCGTTGCGCGGCCTCCACGATCTGATCGTCGGTGGGACGCTCGTGACCGAAGGGGCGACCCGACAAGGCCTGCGACACCTCGAGCGCCGCGCCGCGCATCAGATCGACGTCCTCGTCCTCGTCGAGGATTCCGCGGGTCGTGACGAGGGGCGGCGCCAGCAGTTGGCCGCGGGAGTCGACCATCAGCGTGACGACCGCGACGCCGGTTCGACCCAGGGCCTCGCGTTCGCGCAGGACGTCTTCGGAGATTTCCTCCCCCTCGAAGGTGGCGATCTTGCCGACCTCGACGGTTCCCGCCCTGTGCAGGCCGGTCTCGTCGACCTCGATGACGTCGCCGTTTTCCGCGACGAGCACCTCGGGCACGCCCCACTGCCTGGCGAAGCCGGCGTGGCGGTACAGGTGGTGCAACGTTCCGTGCACGGGGATGAACGACTGCGGACGGATGAGCTCGACCATGCGCATCTGCTCATCGCGGTGCGCGTGCCCGGAGACGTGGATGTCGGGATCGGTGATGCGCGAGCGGACGTCGATCCCGCAGCGCAGGAACTTGCCGATCATCCGGAACACGGAGGGCTCGTTGCCGGGGATGATGCGGCTCGACAGCAGCAGGCGGTCCCCGGAATCGAGGCTGAGCGCGGGGTGCTCCCGGTCCGACAGCCGCCACAGCGCGGCCACCGGCTCCCCCTGGGTTCCCGATGCGATCACCAGCAGTCCGCTGCGCTGAACCGCCTGGGAGCCGTCGGAGGGGACGAGCAGATCGCTGGGCCAGTCGAGGCGATCGCACTGCGAGGCCACGCGGACGTGGGTGTTCGCGCTGCGTCCCAGCAGACAAATCCGA
Organism: Myxococcota bacterium; assembly: GCA_022703255.1. Lineage (GTDB taxonomy): Bacteria > Myxococcota_A > Polyangia > Polyangiales > Polyangiaceae > JACRCQ01. Next base: position 4,538 of record JAKLDZ010000207.1, read on the forward strand.
CGGCGGTATCGCCGCGCGATCTCCCCGATCATCTGCAGGCGCTGCACGTTCGAGGAGAAGAGCCCGACCACCACGCGCCCCGTCGACTCGGCCACCAGACGGTCGAGCGCGGTGCCGACCGTGCGCTCGCTCCCGCTGCAGCCCTGCGCATCGATGTTCGTGCTGTCCGACAGCAGCAGCCGCACCCCTTCGCGACCGACCTGCGCGAGACGCTCCACGTCGGTCCGCTCGCCGTCCGGTGGCGCATCGTCGAGCTTGAAGTCCCCGGTGTGCACGATCGTGCCCGCAGGCGTGCCAAGGATCAGGGCGCAAGCATCGGGGATGGAGTGGGCGACGCGGACGGGCTCGACGGTGAAGGGGCCGATGCCGTAGCGGGTTCGCGGCACCAGCGCGTTGAGGCGGGTGTGGCGCAGGTCGAAGCCGCGCTCGGACAGGCGCTCGCGCGCGAGGGTCAGCGCGTGCTCCGGTCCCCAGACCGGGACGTTGGCGCGACGCAGCAGATACGGCAGCGCGCCGATGTGGTCTTCGTGTCCGTGGGTGAGCACCACGCCGAGAAGGCGCTCCCGCCGGCTCTCGATGTACGAAAAGTCCGGGTGGAACACGTCGATCCCGATGTCCGAGTGCGGGAACGTCACCCCGCAGTCGATCAGCAGGATGCCCTCGTCGGACTCGATCGCGAGGCAGTTCATCCCGATCTCGCCGAGACCGCCGAGCGGCACGATGCGAATCGGACGAAGCGGGGAGTTGGGCGACGAAGAAGCCATGCGAGACAGTTGCAGCGCCCTGGAGAGCGCCGCGCCGGTGAAGTCAGAGACTAGGTTTAGGGTGACGACGCGGTTGCGGTCAATCGTTTCCAGGAAGGCCGGTTCCGATCGGGCATCACGGCAGCGGCTTGCCCGGCGAACCGAGCTGCACCCGCGGAGCCGTCAGCTCCTCGGCCAGCCGCGACTCCACGAGCTGCAGCGCGTTGCCCCGAGCAATCCGAGCCAGCTCCGGCAGGACCGCACGATCGCCCGCGGCGAGCTTGCGCATCGCCGCGTAGAACGACGCCTCGGTCTTCTGCGGCAGGTCGCGCGCGCCGGATGCCAGCGCCGCGTCGTCGAGCTTGCCCTCGCTCCAGTCCGCGAGCTTCGATGCCCACGACGTCCCGCGTTCGATCGACTTCAGCGCCTTCTCGACCGCGTCGTCGTGAGCGGGCTTGGCCGCGGTCATCTGCTCGGTCAGCCGGACCCACAGGGCCACGTACACCAGGTCCTCGTCGTCGGCATCGACCTCCAGGGCCCGGCGCAACGCCGTGCGTCCCAGCTCCGGATCCTTGAGCAGCAGCGCGTCGCTCGCCGCCTCGATCGCGACGATCCCGGCCGTGTCCTTGTCGCTCCCCGCCGCTTCGAACGCGCGCTGCACGGCGCGCGATGCGGCCTGACGATCCGCATATTGCGTCGCGATCCGAACGAGCACGCGTTCGGCGCCGGCACGCTCCGAGGGGCTGGTCGCGGCCGAACGTGCCTCGAGCGCGGCGGTGGTGGCGGACTCGATCGCCTTGCGGGCCAGGTCTTCGGAGCCGGCGGCGCGGTGCACGCGGAATGCGACGAGATGGACGTCTGCGCGGGCCAACGGGGCCGACGCGGTGTCCGGTGCGGCCAGCGCGCGGGTCAGGGCCTGCAGCGCCCCTGGACCGTCGCCGGCCTGGTGCAGGAGCTCCGCGAGCATGGTCCACCCGTGGACCGAGGACTGCTCGCGCAGCGCCTGCTCGAGCAGCACCCGCGCTGCAGCAGGCTCGCCCGCACGCAGCTCGACCGCACCCATCGCGAAGCGCAGCCGCGCGGGCGGGACCTTGAAGCTCGCGTGATCCGGAAGGGCATCCGCCGTGGCGAGGATCGGCGCCGCCGCGCGGAAGACCCGACGCGCCGAGGCGGGATCGTGAGCGCGGTCCTCCACGAGCACGAACTTGAGCGCGAGCTGCAGCATCAGCGCCGTCACCGTGGCGTTGCGGTTCTCCGTCGCCGCCTCCGCCAGCAATGCCATCCCCGCCTCGGGCATCCCGAATCCGCCGAGCATGTCGGCTAACGGCACGACCGCTTCGACAGCATGCGGGCTGTGTCGGTAGGCCTCGAGCATCGTCCCCCAGGCGGCGCCGCGCGCGATTTCCGGGGGGATCGGCACCTGCTCGTCACCACCCGTCATCGCTTTGGCGAACAGCGCTGCGAGCTCGCGCCAGGCCATCGGGTCGGTGCCATTCGCCGCGGAGTCGAGACGCTCCACGAGCCCGGGGGGCGTCACCCGCTGCACCTCCGGCTTGCCCATGGCCTCGCTGGCGCCGGCTGCGTCGCCGTTGCGCAAGTACAACGCAGCGAGCACCAGCGCGCCGGTGCGGATCCCGCGATAGGCCTCCATCAGCTGCTCGCGGCGCGGGTTGTCCACGCCGGGACGGAATGCGGCGTTGAAGTCGAGCGCGGAACCGATCCACTTCTCCGTGGCCGCAACGCCCTGCTTCAGCGTCTCCGGTGTCGGCTGCAACATCGCCAGCTCGCCGTAGGCGCGCTGATCCATTCCCGCGCTCTCGACGTCGCCGCGCTGCCGCGTGTCGCGCATCCAGGCCTGCATCGCCTTCAGATGCTCCAGTATCTGTGCCTGCCGAGGATCGTCCTTCGGCAACGCGGCGGCCTGCAGGTTCAGGAACGCGAGAGACCGCGCCTCGTCGCCCATCGGCGCAACTACCTCCAGCGCCTGTCCCAGAGCCTTCGTCGCCGTCGCGTCGAACATCTCCGGCCTCAGCTCGCCGGAGCGCACCAGGTACAGCGCTCCCGCCACCGCTCCCAGCCCGCGCGTCTCGTCTCCCGCGTCGAAACGCTCCGATGCCCGCGCGAACATCCGCTTCACCACCCCCACCAGCACCGCTGCCCTCGGCCCCGACTCCGAACCGTCGAGAAGCAGCTGCTGCACCGCTCCGGCCAACTGATCTTCCGCGATCGGCGCCACGTCGATGCGGGCCGCCGGTGTCGCCGCCGGCTGCGCCTTCGCAGGCTGGTGCACTGCCGGCGAGCACGCGGCCGCACCGATCAAGCAAGGCACCAGCATCAGCCAACGGGAACGGGCGAGGAGCCTCTGGATCATGGTCGCAGGTATAGGACATCGGGGGCATGGAGGGAATCCATGCGGAATCCGTCGTGCCGACCCCTTGCCCAGCCCGTTCGCACGGTGGCAAGATGCGCCGCCGTTCGTCCCCCACCCGTTCCGGTCGCTCCCACCCGGAGGAACCATGCCCCTGAAGCTCTCGTGCGTCGCTTCCGAACTCCACGCTGTCGCTGCGGATCTGCTCGCGGTCGGCGTCCACGAAGACACCCGAATCGACCGCAGTCCCCTCGCCGGAATCGACAAGGCCCTGCACGGCGCCCTCGCCAGACTCGTCGCGCGAGAGGAGTTCAAGGGCAAGAAGGACCAGACCCTCGCCCTCGACACTCTCGGCCAGCTTCCCGCCCAGCGCGTGTTGCTGATCGGTCTGGGCAAGCGCGACGCGGCCTCCCCGGCCGATCTGCGGGTCGTGGCGGCGCGCGCCGCCCGCGACGCCAACGGGGCCAAGGCCCGGGCGATCGCCATCGCGTTGCCCCATGCACCCGATGCCGACGCGGCCCGCGCCGTGGGAGAAGGCGTGGTGCTCGGCTCCTATCGCTTCACGCGCTACCTCACCGGAGATCGCAAGCCGAAGGCTTCGCTCGACAAGGTCTCGCTGATCACCCCTTCGGGCACGCGTGTCGCCCCTGCGCTCAAGAAGTCCCTCGAGCTGGGCGCCGCCGTGGGCGAGTGCGCGTGCATCGCGCGCGACCTCATCAACGAGCCGCCCAACGAGCTGTATCCCGCGCGTCTTGCAGAGGCCGCGCAGACGATGGCCCGCCAGCGCCATCTGCTGTGCAAGGTCATGGACCGCAAGGCCCTCGAGAAGGCCGGCTTCAAGCTGCTGCTCGCCGTCGGTCAGGGGAGCGCCCACGAGCCTCGCCTCGTCCACCTCACCTACAAGCCCGCCAAGTCCTCCAAAAAGCGCCTCGTCGTCGTCGGCAAGGGCCTCACCTTCGACTCCGGTGGCCTGTGCATCAAGCCCGCTCCCGGCATGGGCGAGATGAAGAGCGACATGTCCGGCGCAGCCAACGTGGTCGCCTTCATGGCCGCCGTCGCCCTGCTCAAGCCCGAGATCGAGGTCCACGGCATCATCGCAAGCGCGGAGAACATGCCGGATGGAAACGCCTACCGCCCGGGGGATGTCTTCGGCTCGCTCGACGGCAAGACCGTGGAGATCGTCAACACCGACGCAGAAGGGCGGCTCGTGCTCGCCGATGCGCTGGCCTACGCGCGCAAGCTCGAGCCCACGGCGCTCATCTGCAATGCGACCCTGACGGGCGCGTGCGTGGTTGCGCTGGGGCAACGCTGCTCGGGGTACTACGCCACGACGGACGCTCTTGGGGAGCAGCTTGGGCAGGCTGCGAAGGCCGCGGGCGAGCAGTTCTGGCGCATGCCGCTGCTCGAGGACATGAAGGATCAGCTCAAGAGCGATATTGCGGATCTCAAGCACACGGGCGATCGCTGGGGCGGGTCCATCACGGCCGCGCTGTTCCTGCGGGAGTTCGTCGGCAACGCGCCATTCATCCACTGCGACATTGCGGGCCCCGCGCTCGCGGACAAGCCCTATGGTTTCTACACCAAGGGCGGCACCGGCCACGGCGTGCTCACCTTCCTGCAGTTCCTCGCGCGGATGTAGCCGAGGATCACCGGCAAAGCGATAGTGGTGCGCGGACGGCATCACCCGTGGTGGGGAGAGCCGTCGCGCGTCACACGCAGTCTCTCAGCTCTCCCCGCGCAACACGTACACCCACTCCCGGACCGTCTTCCCCGCGACCACCTGATCGAATCGATACGGGAAGAAGTACACGTCCCACGTGTCGTCCCAGGTCGTCCCGAGACCGAAACGGCCCAGGGCGGTCACGTAGCTCGCGCCCTGAACGAACGTCTTGACCACGGGCGCGAAGGACACGACCGTGAGGCACTGCGCCTCGGCGCCATCGCACACGGTCATCCACTCCTCGGTGCCCTTGCGCAGGGTGGTGGGTTCCGGTTGGGGCAGCGGCGCAGGGCGCCCGGGCAACGCGAGCTCGGAGCCGAAGTCGGCCCGCAGTCGCGTCACCGGCCCCGCCAGATCCGCATAGGGCTTGTCCCCTGCATAGTAGTAGTACCAGCCGCCAATCCGGTTGTCCGCGAAGATGGCGGGGATTTCCTGGTTGTGCTCCCCCACTCCGATCGCTCCGTTCCAGGTCATCCGGTAACGAAGCCG
>JAKLDZ010000208.1 GCA_022703255.1 Myxococcota bacterium
CCGCCGTGTTTCCCGCGTGCGCGAAGAACCACCCCCGGACGCGCAGGGCGAAGGGGAGAGCGCGCAAGAAAGCACCGAGGGTGTGCTTGCCAGAGGCCACCTTCTTGGGCGTGATCCCGGCGGCCGTGAGCTCCGCGGCGAACACCCTGGGATCCCTGTTGTTCGTGCCCGCCTGTCGCGAGGCAGGGGTGCGCATGATGTTCGCGGCCTCTGCGGCGCTCTATGTCGCCTCGCTCGTCTGGGCCGCATTCGCCCCGGCCCTCGTGCGAGACCGAGGATCCCCGGAGGAGGGGCTGGCATCCGGGGAGGACCATGCTTAGCTTGCGTTCACTCCGCAACCGGCACAAAAGGGTGCTTGGCACCGTGGCCGCGAGGAGCCGCCGCCGCCAGGCATCGACATCCAAGCAAAGCAGCGTTTCCCAACACCTTCGAGGGTGACCCGAATGACAGAAAAGAAAGCACCGCCCCAACGCTCCGAGGACGAGGTGCGCTTCGGCAACCTGCTGCCCGTGCTGCCCATCCGCAACGCGGTTCTCTTCCCGGGGGCCGTCGCGCCTTTCGACGTGGGACGCGAGAAGTCGGTCGCCCTCGTCGAGGACCTCGACAGCCTCGGAAGCCCCGTCATCGCGATCTTCGCTCAGCGCGACCCGGCCACCGACGATCCCGGCTTCGATGATCTGTATCCGGTCGGGTGTGCGGCTCGGGTGCTCAAGGCCCTGAAGCACAGCTCCGGCAACTACTCGTTGATCCTTCAGGGACTGGTTCGCATCCGTCTCGAGTCGCTGACCCAGTCCGCTCCCTATCTCAAGGCGAAGGTGGTGAAGCTCGAGCACGCGGGCACCGAGGATGTCGAAGCCGAAGCCCTCGCCATGAGCCTGCGTGACATCGCCAAGCAGGTCATCCAGCTCATGCCCGAGCTGCCCCGCGAGGCGGCCTCGCTCATCGACTCCGTTCAAGAGCCCGGCGCCCTCGCTGACCTCGTCGCCTCCAACCTCGACGCCCCCGTCGAGGAAAAAGCCCAGCTCATCGAGACCGTCGACGTCAAGGAGCGCATCCGCAAGGTGCTGCGCCTGATGACGCGGCAGCTCGAGGTCCTCAAGATGCGCGACCGCATCAACTCCCAGATCAAGGAGGAGATGGGGAAGAACCAGCGCGAGTACGTGCTTCGCCAGCAGCTCAAGGCGATCAAGGAGGAGCTCGGCGAGGACGAGAACGATCAAGGGGATCTCGACGGACTCGAGGAGCGGATCGTCAAGGCGAACCTCCCGCAGGAAGCCGACCAGGTCGCCAAGAAGCAGCTGAAGCGGCTGCGCTCGATGCAGGTCGGCTCCGCCGAGTACACGGTGGTCCGCACCTACCTCGATTGGATCCTCGACCTGCCGTGGAACGCCTCCACGACCGACAACATGGACATCCAGGCGGTGCGACAGGTGCTCGACGAGGACCACTACGGCCTGGAGAAGGTCAAGAAGCGCATCCTCGAGTACCTCGCGGTGCGCAAGCTCAAGAAGGACAAGAAGGGCCCGATCCTCTGCCTGCTCGGCCCGCCCGGCGTCGGCAAGACCTCCCTCGGCAAGAGCGTGGCCCGCGCCCTCGGGCGCAAGTTCCACCGCATCTCCCTGGGCGGCGTGCACGACGAAGCCGCCGTGCGCGGCCATCGTCGAACCTATGTCGGAGCCCTCCCCGGCCAGATCATCCAGGGCATGAAGGAGGCCGGAACCACCAACCCCGTCTTCATGATGGATGAGGTGGACAAGATCGGCCACGACTTCCGCGGCGATCCCAGCGCGGCGCTCCTCGAGGTCCTCGATCCCGAGCAGAACAACTCCTTCGCCGATCACTACCTCGAGATCCCGTACGACCTGTCCCACGTGATGTTCATCGCCACGGCGAACGTGCCCGACCCGATCCCGCCGCCGCTGCGCGACCGCATGGAGATCCTCGAGCTGCCCGGCTACACCCGGCGCGAGAAGGTCGCCATCGCCAGGCGCCACCTGATCCCCAAGCAGCTCGAAGAGCACGGGCTCAAGGAAGAGCAGATCAACATCACCGATGCCGCCGTCGAGGAGATCATCGACCACTGGACCCGTGAGGCCGGTGTCCGCAGCCTCGAACGCTGCGTCGCCAGCGTGATCCGCGGCGTCGCGGTCAAGGTCGCCGAGGGCGACGACCAGCCGCGCCTCGTGGAGACCGAAGACCAGCTCCGCGAGTACCTCGGCCCCATCCGCTTCACCAGCGAGGTCGCCGAGCGCACCGAGGAGACCGGCGTGGCGACTGGCCTTGCGTGGACCAGCGTGGGCGGCGAGATCCTGTTCATCGAGGCCACGCGGATGACGGGCGCGGGCAAGCTGCAGCTCACCGGCCAGTTGGGCGACGTCATGAAGGAGTCCGCGCAGGCGGCGCTCTCCTACGTCCGAGCCAACGCGGAACGCTACGGCATCCCCAAGGACTTCCTCGAGAAGAGCGACCTGCACATCCACATCCCGGCGGGCGCGATGCCGAAGGACGGACCGAGCGCGGGTGTGACGATGTTCACGGCGCTCGTGTCGATGCTCACCGGAACGCGTGTGCGTCACGACGTCGCGATGACCGGCGAGATCACCCTGCGCGGCCGCGTGCTGCCCGTGGGAGGCATCAAGGAGAAGGTCCTCGCCGCCCACCGCGCGGGAATCCGTCGCCTCGTCCTGCCCGAGCGCAACAAGGCCGATCTCGAAGAGGTTCCGAAGGAGATCCTCGACGAGCTCGAGTTCGTGTTCGTGCAGCGCATGGACCAGGTCCTCGAGAACACGCTCGAGTCGATGCCCGCCCCGAAGCCCGAAGACGCGAAGAGCGCCACTCCCTCCACCAACTGACACCCCGACCGGCCGTAGGCCACCGAGCCGACGGCCGGGTCATGCCCCCGATTGCCACAGGCGCCCCGCTCGTTCCGGTCTGGAGCGCTTGCGTGATGGCAACGGTTCGAAGCGGATGCGCGATCGAGCTCAGGCGCAGGCTTGCAGTTGCAGAAGCGCGCTGGCGACCTGCTTGAGAGGTGCGGCGAGGAAGCTGCGACGCGGATCGAGCTCCATGGCGCGCAGCGAGCGTTCGAGCTGGGGCATGACCCCTGCCGGGAGCTCTCCTTCTGCGATGGGGAAGACCACGGTCTCCTCGAACTCGATGTGGTGGCGCAGGAGGCTGGCGACCTGGAGCAGGACGGCTGCCGCGCGCTCGATGCGCGCGTCGTTGGCAGCGACGATGTCATCGGACAGCAGCGTTGCCTCCCGAAGCAGGGCGCGCAGCTCCTCGTGGTCCTTGGTGACGAGGTCGGACAGCTCCGTGTCGTAGCGGCCCTCGCGTTCGAGGGTGGCGATCAGGACCTGCTCCTCCTTGGGCTGGTGCCAGTTCTCGAGGAACGCTCGAAGGAACCGGGCGAAGCGGGCGAGATGTGCGGGGTTGGCTCCCTGCGCCAGGCGCGGAATCCACTGCTCGAGGGTGTCGAGCACGGAGATGAGCAGGCGGTGGTCTCTTCGGAGTGCGGCGAGAGGTCCCATGCCGGCAGCCCTTTCAGTTTCAGATCCGACGCCATCGTCCCAAGTCTGCAATCCCGCTTGCGCCGACTGCCTAGAGATTCCGAGAGCATGCGCGAGGCGAGTGGGACATGACCCGAACGGTTTGCAGGGCTCGTGCCTGGACGTGAAGGGTTCGTGCGCCGGGAGAGCGAGGGGGGGGGCGGGAGCGGGGAGGTGCCCCGAACGGGGCAACATCCTGGACGTCGATGCTTGCCCGACGGTGACCACCGAAGGTAGGTTCGGCTCCTCATGACACTCCCCGTCGTCGTTACCGCTTCGCGCGCCTGGATCGCCCTGTTCCCCTGCCAGGCAGCTCCCATCAGCGCATTGATTCCTCCTGCGTTGCAGCCGGTGACGCTGCGGGGCGGGCGAGGGGTGGTCGCCGCGGCGGTCTTCGAGCACGAGGACACGACGATCGGGCCCTACAGCGAGGCGTGGATCGCATTCGCAGTGCGGCATCGTCCGTGGTTCAGCCTCCCCATCGGCTCGATGTACCTGGAGCGAAGGGCCTCCGACTTCGGCTACTGGGTGCACACGATGGCGTGCTCCACGAAGGAGGTGCGCACGATGCAGGCCGAGACGTGGGGGTATCCGTGCTTTGCAGGCGACTTGCGGGTGACCTCGCGACGCTCGAAGGTGCGTGCGGAGATCAGCGAGAACGACGCGGACGTTTTCCAGTTCGACATGAAGCGTCCTGGCGCGGGCATGCCGATCCACTTTCCGTTGCGGACCTACAGCCGCCTTGGCGACGACATCGTGCGCACCGAGATGTCGGTCGACGCGATCGGCCACGAGCGGCAGTGGTTCACGAGCGCGAAGCTGACGCTTCAGCGCCATGAGCGTGTCGAGCCCTTGCGGATGCTGTCGATCGAGACCAACAACCCGATCGAGGTGCGTTGGTACGACTCGTTCCGTACGCGGATGGAAGGGCCGTCGGCGCGATTCAAAGCCAAATGACGCGAACCGGGGGGGCGCTGGCGGGGGCTGCGGCGATCGGGCTGCTGGTGGGAGCCCTGGCGGCTGCGCTTCGCGCACTGCTCGGCGCGACCTTCTCGGCGTTGGCGGCGGATCGGAGCGCGGGCACGAGCGCGGTGCTGGTCGCGGTCGTGCTGCTCCCGGCGTTGGGGGCCACGGCGGGGCGTCTGCTATCGGGACGGGGGAGTGACGGCTCCGAACCGGTGCAGGATTTTGCCGATCCCCAGGAGCCGCGCGGGGCAGGGGGGCTGCGGGCGCTGCGGCGTCTCGGGGGATGCCTTCTGACCGTGACGACGGGCGGCAGCGCGGGGTGCGAGGGGGCGCTGGCGTGGACCGGGACCGCGGCCGGCTCGGCTCTGGGTCGATGGCTGCGTCTGGGCGCGGATGCTTCCAGGGTTCTCGGCGCGTGCGGCGTGGCGGCAGCGATCGGCGGGCTGCTGCAGGCGCCCATCGCGGGAGTGTTCTTCGCCGCGGAAGTCGCACTCGGCTCCTATCGCATCCGCAGCCTCGTCCCTGTGGGGATGGCCGCCTTCGCAGGATCGTTCGTCCCACGAATCATCCTCGGCCGCTCGTTCTCGATCGCGGCGCCCGACTTCCAGCTCATGAGCCCGTTGGAGCTGCCGATCCACCTGCTCGTGGGATTCGCCGCTGCCTTCGTGGGCTTCGCCCTGGCCGCTCTCATCCGTCGTTCGGCCGCGCTCCATGCCCGCCTCGGTGGCCCTCGCTGGCTGCAGCCCGCGATCGGCGGCCTCGTCGCCGGGGCGCTGGGCGCCTTCTGGCCCGTCGTCCGCGGCGCAGGCTACCCGTCGATTCCCACGGTCTTCCTCGAGGACGTCAGCTTGCAGGTGGCCCTCGTGTGGCTGCTCGCGAAGACCGCTGCCACGTCCGCTACGCTCGGATCCGGCGGCGTCGGGGGCCTCATCGGTCCTTCGCTGATCCTCGGGGCGTGCCTCGGCCGCGTCGTGGGAGGCAGCGCGCGCCTCCTGCTCCCGCAAGTCGTCGCCCACCCGTCGTCGTATGCCATCGTGGGCATCGCCGCGATGGTCGCGGTCGTGGCTCGCGCCCCGATGGCGGCCGTCTTCCTCGCGCTCGAATGGAGCGGAAACTACCTCGTCGTGCTTCCGGCCACGGTCGCGGTCGTGGGCGCGGTCTTGCTCCGATCGTTGTCGGAGCGTCGGCGCGAGCGGGACTCGTGGCCCGGCGGCGGTGAGCGGGGGTCGGTCCCGCCGATGCGGCCGCTGCGCGATCGGCGGGTCAAGGAGCTGCTCCGTCGCTCCCGGGACACCGTGACCGGGGACACGCCGACGGGCGAGGTGCTGCGCCGTCTGCGTTTGTGCCGAGACGGGATTCTCATGGTCACGGGAGCGAGCGACGGGGAGGCGATCCTTGGTGTGATCAGTGCGGAGCGGTGGCTGCCGTTGCTGGGTGGGGGCGCGAGGCAAGCCGGGACCGCCCGGGAGTTGGCGATGTCGGTGGCGACGTTGCGCGTGCAGGACACCCTGGAGCGCGCGCTGGCGGAGCTGACGCGGAGCCACTTGCCGGCGCTTCCGGTGGTGGATGGGCAGGGCCGTGTGGAAGGCGTGGTCACGCGTTACGACGTGATGGATGTGTGCGCGACGGAGCTGCTGCGAGGGTACGTGGGGGTGGGTGATTCCAGGGCGGAAGGGCAGGAGGACGCTCCGCATCAGCACGAGGTGTGCGCGGTGCCGGTGCCTCGGCCATTTCGTGGCAGGACGCTGCGGGAGATCGATCTGGGCGGCCGGTGGGGGGTGACGTGCATCGGGCTGCGGAGCGCGAACCAGAACGGGGATCTCACGCCGTTGCCTTTGGAGACCGGGCGTGTGTTGCGCGCGGGCGAGGTGCTGATCCTCGCCGGCGACTCGGAGAGCATCGAAAGGATCCGGCTGTTGGAGCGTGCGAGCGAGCCTCCCGCGGTGTGAACCGCGGGTGGACGTGCCTCTGCGGGCTCTTGTTGCCGGTTGCCTCGCCGGGCCGCGACCGCTATATCCGGGCGCACCAGGAGGAATCGATGGACGAGATGATGAGCCGCAAGCTGTGCCAGATCATCGCGGGGATCGTGGTGGCGGACGACGATCTGGATCCTGCCGAGGATGCGTTCATCGAGAACCTGATGAAGAGGTTCGGCCTTCCGCTCGAGGAGCGTGACGCGCTCTTCCCGATCATGGACGGTGAGGAGGCGGCGAAGGAGCTGCTGGCGTTGTCGCCCGCAGCGCAGCGCGAGGCGTTGGGATTGCTCGTGGAGGCGGTGGCTGCGGACAAGAAGTACGCCGCCGAGGAGCGCGAGTTCCTCGAGAAGGTGGCCGGCGTGCTGTCGGTGCCGAAGGACGAGCTCGACCGCATGGTCGAGGCCGCGATTCGGGGCTGACCGGAACCCTTGTCGCGCGTGCGGGCTCCAACTCGCTGGAGTCCGATCATGACACTTCGCCTCGCAGCTTTTGTGGTCGTGGGTGCCCTGGCGGGCTACGGCTGGCACCGCCTCGTTGGATGCCGCTCCGGCGCCTGCCCCATTACCGCCAACCCCTACGTGTCCACGGTCTGGGGCGCGGTCGCGGGTTTCCTCGCATCGGGTGGGTGGGCCGGCTGACGCGGGCGATGGGCTGGCAGCCAGCGATCCGGTCGCGGTGAAGGGCGGCGAAAATGGACTCCGCGGCGACCCGTGGGGCGAGAATGCGTCGTTGCGCCGAGGCGCATCGCTCCGCGCGAGAGCTGCCCGAGAGCGGATGGTGCGACCGTGCGTCGTCGAATCCGCCGTCGCGGGGGAGGGGCTCGTGCATCCGGGCGGGTCAAGCCGGCAGCGACGAGCGGTGAGGCGGGACGATCGCGGTGCGTGGCAGGGGCACCTGGGCGGGGCATGAGGGATGCAACCCGTGCGACCGGGGAGTCGGGTGCATGACCACGCACGAGGCGATCTTCCAGGCACTGCCTTGTCCAGCGCTGATCTTCGATCGGCAGGGGCGTCTCGAGAGCGCGAACCCTGCAGCCCTCGAGCTGCTCTGGGCGCGCTCCGTCCTCGGGATCGGGCTCGAGCTGCAGTCCGTGCCCGAGCTCGTCGAGGAGGCGAGGTCCTTCGCGCGGAGTCAGGACGCGGAGCGTACACGCGAGCTGGAGCTGTTGACGCGAGCCGGACCGCGCGCGATTCGAATCGTCCTACGACGTATCTCGAGAGAGCAGGACGCAGGATTTCTCGCGACGCTTCAGGAGGTCTCCGACGTGCCGCGGGAGCCTGGAAGGTCGGCCGACGCAGCGGGGTTGCCCGATGCGCTGGACGCCCTGGGACAACGCGTTCGGTCGTCGATGCAGGGATTGCTCGGGTTGACCGGGCTCCTCACCGCCACCGCGCTGGACGCCAGGCAGACCGAGGTGGTGAGGTCCATCGCCGCCAGTGCGGAGTCCCTCATCACGCTGGTCGAAGACTGGCGCGACTGGACCGGATTGGAGGGACCGCGCTCGGAGAACCGCCCCTTCTCGCTGCGGGGCGTCGTCGAAGAGGCCATGAACGAGGCGCGAGCCCGCACGGACCACCGAGGCGTCTCGATCCTCGCCGAAGTCTCCCCGGACGCCCCGCAGGTCCTCACCGGCGATGTCCGGCACTTCCGGCAGGCGCTGGTCAACCTGGTGAGCAGCATGGCGGAGCAGGTCCCGGACTCCCCCATCAGCGTTCGCGTCGGCGGCCAGCAGCGTGCCGGTGGGGCCTTCGTGGTGCACGGTACCATCTCCGGGCAGGGCGTTTCCGCGGCCGATCTGGAGCCCTCGGTGCATTCGACGCTGCTCGCGTCCACGCGGCTGGCGGCTTGGTTCTCTCGCAAGACGATCGAGAAGATGGGCGGGAGCGTGTGGGTCGAGATCGACCGCGGGGGCACGCCGGTTTGTCACTTCAGGCTCGGCTTCCGCTGCTTCAGCGCGGGGGGAAGAGTCGAAGCCGTCGATGACGACCCGGGAACCACGATCGAGTCTGCCGTGATCGAGCCGGCGCTCTTCGACTACGACGACGCGCTCGACATGCTCGACGGGGAAGAGGACCTGCTGCAGCAGGTGGCGGAGGTGTTCCTGGAAGACTGTCCCCACACGATGAGCGAGATCGGGGCAGCGATGGAGCGACGGGACCTGGAGTCGGTGGCGATGTCTGCGCACCGGCTCAGAGGAGCGCTCGGAACGCTCGCGGCCCACCCGGCCCACGCGGCCACCGGTCGCCTCGAGCGCGCAGCGCTGGACGGTGATCCCGCGGCGATCGGGCAGGCCTGGGCGGACCTCCGATCGGACGTCGATCGGCTGCTTCCTGCGCTCCGGCAGCACTTCCGGTCGCTGTGACGGAGCGTTGCGGGTCGCGGTCCTTGCGTCCCGCTCGAACCCACAGGACGCGGTGGTCAGGAGGGACGAGGACCGGCGAGTCAGCGAGCTGGCAGCTCGATGGACACGAAACGCGCTTCGGCGCCCGCGCCGGTCGCGCGCGCCACGGCGGTGAGGACGCGGTTTCCTCCCGGCCACGCGAGGCCGCGAGGAGCGCCGTCGAGCAGCGCTTCGCCACTGGGTGCGAGCGAGGCTCCGTCGAAGGCCACGACGCGACCGCAGGCGCCATCCGCGACAACCACGGTGTCGTGGGTCACGACGAGTCCGGAAGCCGAGCACAGACCGAGCGGGTAGGGCAGCGCCGTGCTCGTTGCGATTCGCGCCCCGGTGAGGTCATAGCGCGCGAGTGCGAGGGGAGCGGTCGAGGTCTGCTGCTCGACGGCAACGAAGCTCTGAGCGTCGGGAGCGGGGGCGACGGCGAGGACAGCCAGTGGCTGGTCCGGGAGCGCGACGGGAGCGACCTCACAGGATGCGGGGTTTCCGAGGTCCGTGGCGAAGGTCAGCAGGGGAGAGCGCACGAAGACCCCGAGGGCATGGCCGTCGTCGTTCGACGCGAGCCAACGCACGCGGACGTCTGCGCTCTGCGACTGGCAAGTTCCGGCTTCGGAGCCATCGCTGCCGAGCAGAAGGGTGCGGTTGGACGCGGCGACGATCGCGCGGCCCGCAGGGAGTGGAGCGGCGGCGACGGCGGCGATCGGGACGCGTCCATTCTGACCGAAGGCGGCGATGGGCTCGGCGGGGCACGCGTCGGTGTCGAGGGTGAAAGCGAGGACGGCGTCGTGGGAGGCGACGATCAACCGGCTCTGAAGGGCGGCGACGGATCGCACGACGGCGAGGGGGTCGGGGCCTTCGATGGGAGCGACGGCGCACGGGGTGAAGGCGAGGGAGGACAGCGCGGGGGAATCGACCGCCACAT
>JAKLDZ010000209.1 GCA_022703255.1 Myxococcota bacterium
TCGAGGGAGCCCGCAAGGCCCGGTCGCGGAGCGCCACGGCGGGGCTGTTGGAAATCCAGGGCGAATCTGCGGAGAGCGAAGCCGTTGGAACGGAGCGCGAAGGCTTCGGAGACGAGCGCGGAACCGTTGGAGCGGAGCGCGAAGGCTTCGGAGACGAGCGCGAAGGCTTGGACACGCCCCGCGAAGGCTTCGTGAGGCCCGGAGACGTGGTTGTTGTTGGCGATAATCACGGGCGCACTCGAGAGCGCCGACGAGTGTTCCATGGGTCCTCCAGGGAGGGGGCGTGGCGCGACTTGGGCGCAGACGGTTGAGACGTGGGCCACGGAGGCGCGGTCATGACCCGGTGATCAGAACACTTCTGGTGCCTGGCGCTGCCACGGTCCCCTCCAGCGCCAACGCGCGGTGGCGCATCGGCAACCGGAGTTGTCGAAGGGAAGGAACGCTTTTCTTCATCGTGTCGCGCCATTTGGAAGGCACGACGCTGGCATTGACCGTGCGCATGAAGTCCCCGATGCTGGTGCTGTTCGCCACACTGCTTCTGGCTGCCTGCAGCGATTCGAACCACGCTGAGACTCGTCTGACCTCATGCCCGCCAGCACCGCTTCCGCTACCACAGCACGGCACCGCCTGCGACTTCACGACAGCCCATTCGTATTCACCGCCCCATGTCTTCGAGAACGGCACCGCTGATCCGTTCAACTACTGCTCGTGTGCCTGCATTGACGGACGCATCGAGGTCATGTGTACAACCGTCGGATGCGGTGGAGAGTGTGAGGCCCCGCCCTGCGAAGCTGGCGTCGTTGAGGGACAACCCTGTGGGGCGTCGACGAACGGTGAGTGTGCAGCGTCGTTCACGGACGCAGGGCACGTGGACCGCAAGTGCGCATGTGACATGCCGGGGCCAGTCTGGCGGTGCGTCAGCGTCGGCGACGCAGACTGAAGGATCGGCATCGATCCTTCCCCTCGGCTGCAGCGACGGGCGTACGGACAGCACCTGCACTTCCAGCCCCGGACCGGATGGTCGATGCCGTGGTCGATGGCCGTGTTGACGTCATGCAAGATGATCGCGAGCTGGTGCTCGTCGCGCGCGAACGCGACTTCGACGCCGAGCACCAGGTCGGGTCCGGGTACTGTGGCGATGAACGCATCGATCATGCGCGTGCCGAGGTCGATGCAGTCGCGGAGGTCTTCATCGTGCTCGCAGACGACTGGAGTCCCGGTGTCCAGTACCTCACGGGTCAGAACGTCCCGGAACAGGTCGCTGGTCTCCTCGGTGCCCGAGCCACACAGAAGTGCCGTGGATTTCATGCGTGCAGACGACGCCGGACGGGGCGAGGCCCCGGATGAGCTCGTCGATCTGGTCGAGGTCGCCTGACCAGCCGGTGGGGCGACCGGTCAGGGCGACTTCGTAGCGGATGGAGGCAGCGTCATGCCGGAGCGATCCGTAGCGGCGGATTCTCATGTCCCGTACGCGGCGGCCGCTCCCACCGAGTTCGAGTGGTCGAGCACCATGGAGGCTCCGGCCTTGCTCAGGCACGCGAGCTTCGGTTTGTGGAACCCCGACCCCTGGCGAATCCGGCGCCGGACCAGGCGTTCAGGCATCACGGATTGGTCACGACTTCGGCGAAGTCCGTGGGGGAGAGCTGTTTGCCGAGTGCGAATACGAAGGTCTTGCAGCTGTAATCGAGCCCGCAAGGCTGGTAGGAACTCATGAACCGATACAGCTCGTATTCTCCGAGAGGTTCTCCCACCTCGAAGAGGTTTCCGCCCGAATCGACGGCGATCTTGGGAGTGAGACAGTTCCGGCTGGTGCTGCAGACCATCCCGCCGGGCACGACGACGGGGTCGTCGCAAGACCCGCTCTTGTGCATGACGAAGCTCGGCGGCTTGGGCACGCAGCGCAGTCCGGCAGTGGTCGAGTCCACACTGCAATCCGATTCGTACTGCGCGTCATAGAATGTGCCCGCGTCAATGATGCTCCCGTCTTCGTTCCGCCACACTCGTCGCTTGATCCTCGAGTCCCCGACGAAGTCGGTCAGACCGAGAACCCACTGGGCCGGGTCGAGGGGACTGCCCAGCTCATAGAACTCCGCCTGGTACTGGGGAGGCCAGCCGCCTTTGGAGCACGTGTCGCCGTAGTTGGTATACTTGTCCAACCCGCCCCACTTGGCTCCCAGGGCGAAGACGTCCGTCACCTCTTGCACTCCCCCACTACGTCCCACAGCATGGCGACGCTCTCCGAGGCGCTGGTGCACTTGGGGACTTCTATGAGCCCACTCTGGCAGGCGGAATCGCTGAACATACGGGGGAACGCATCCGCGTGGAGTGCCCGCGGCGCGTACCTGACCTCGGTCACCTGCTCCGCCAGGGTGGAAACCTCTTGCGGGGAGATGTCCGCGTCCGGCTGCTGAGCGTCCCGCACCCGTCCCGACGGAAAGACCGAGCCGTCCTCGCCATGGTACTCGACAGAGCTGATGCGCTTGCCCACAGACCGCTGCTTCTCCTCCAGGCGCACGAAGCTCGACGGCGCAACCTCGGAGATTCCACAGATCGCTGGAGTGTTGTAACCGGTCACGAGAGGTGCGCACTCCCCACCCTCGAAGCCGTAGGCGGTGACCGTCTCCTCGGCAGCTCCATCGACGTGGTAGACCCTATTCCGTGGAGCCTTCGACGGGCAGGATGAGGTTGTCGTCAGGTCCGGAGCAATCCAGACGTAAGCGCCTTCAGCCTCCACGGTTGCCTGGCATACCTTGGCCCAAGGCAATCCGCTTTCTTGGGCTCTTCGACACATTCGACCAAACACGGACTGCGGCATTGTCGCACGTTGCGTCGAATTCGAGCGAGACGATTCGAGGGAGACGGTGCGATTTCTTCCTGGGGCCCGGGTCCACCCGTGAAGTCCACCGGCGGTCAACCCGATTGGGATTCCGATTTTTCTGCAAATGAGTCCGGAATCCAACCGGTCGGTACTCCACGGGTGTGAGTCGACAATCCGGTTGATTCACAGACTGAGAAGGAGAATGACCTCCCCGCCCATCTCCGGAATCACGATCCTGCCCCGTAATCACATGTGATGCGATCGCAGCTTCTTGTGCAATCCCTCGCGGGTAATCCCGAGGGTCTTTGCGGCGTTGGTCTTGTTGCCGCCATGCTCGCGGAGAGACTCGATCAGAAGGTATTTCTCCACGCGATCCATCATCTCCTTGAGGGTGCCCTTGACCATCCCGGACTTGCCCACGAGCCCTTCGACATGGCGAATGCGCTCGGATAGGAGCTCCGGAGTGACGAAGGCGCTCTCGTCGAGCTGGATCACGAGGCGCTGGACCTCGTTCTGCAGCTCGCGGACGTTGCCCGGCCAGTCGTAGGCGACGAGCAGCTCCATGGCCTGCTGGGAGAAGCCTCCGACCGCCTTGCCGAGCTCGCTGGAGTAGCGCTTGAGGAAGGCGCCGGCGAGCAGGGGGATGTCCTCGCGTCGCTCGCGCAAGGGCGGCACACGCAGGGGGAAGACCTTGAGACGGTAGTAGAGGTCCTCGCGGAACCTGCCGGTCTGGACCTCGGTCTCGAGGTTGCGGTTGGTGGCAGCCACGATGCGGACGTCGACGTGGTGGGATCGGGTGGCGCCGACAGGACGGATCTCTCCCTCCTGCAGGGCGCGCAGGAGCTTGGACTGCAGCGACAGGGAGATCTCCCCGACCTCGTCGAGGAACAGGGTGCCGCCGTCGGCGATCTCGAACAGGCCCTTCTTGTCGTCGGTGGCGCCGGTGAAGGAGCCCTTGCGGTGGCCGAACAGCTCGCTCTCGAGGAGGTTCTCGGGGAGGGCGGCGCAGTTCTGGGCGACGAACAGCTTGTCGCGGCGTCGGGAACGGTAGTGCACGGCGGTGGCGACGAGTTCCTTGCCGGTGCCGGTTTCGCCTTCGACGAGGACGGTGACGCGGGTATCGACGACCTTGTCGAGCTGGCCGAGGAGGCTGAGCATCGCGGGGCTGCGGCCGATGATCTCGAAGCTGCCGCCGCGGGACTGCTCGCGGGTTTTGAGGAACGTGTTCTCCTTGCGGAGCTGGTCCTGGGCGGCCTGCAGCCTGCGGATCAGACGAGCGTTGGAGACCGCGAGCGAGGCGTTGGAGGCGAACAGCGCCAGCACCTCGAGGTCCAGGGAGCTGAGCATCCCGGGCGCCGTCCGGTTGTCGG
Source organism: Myxococcota bacterium (assembly GCA_022703255.1). Taxonomy (GTDB): domain Bacteria; phylum Myxococcota_A; class Polyangia; order Polyangiales; family Polyangiaceae; genus JACRCQ01. Next base: position 4,189 of record JAKLDZ010000209.1, read on the forward strand.
CCTGGATGACCCCCAGGATGTCCTCGCCCCGCCACAAGGGGACCGCCACCGTGCTTCGGATCGAGGCCCCCACGATCGACTCGGCTTGCCCGACGTCGCGCGGCGCGTCGGCGGCGAGCACCGCGGCACGCTCGGCGATGACCTTCTTGAAGACCGAGCGGGCGACCGGGATTCGCTCGGTGGGCGGCGGGGGCGCTGCGCCGTCGCTGGCGCGCACGCGCGTGAGCACCGTCACGAACACCGGCTCGCTCGCCGGGTCGTCGTCGTCGCGCAGCGTGATGCTCACATGCGTGGCCCGCGGCAACAGCGCCAACGCCGCTTCGCAGATCACCCCGAGCACCTCGTCGAGATCCGCCGCCACACCGACACGCTTCTGCGCGTCGTACAAACGCCGCAGCAGGTCCGGGTCGCGCTCGAGACCCGCCCCCGCAGGGGCGATCTCCTCGAGCTTGCGCATCGACACCACGCGCGCGTCGTCGTCTTCGTCCACGACCTCGATCTCGATCCGTGTGAGCTCGTCTCCGCTCCCGAGCTCGAGCGCGGCAGGGCACTCGAGCTCGGTGGTCAACCCGAACTCGTCGTCGAGACGCCGGGTCGCACCGGATGCGAAGACCGAGGTGCCGCGAGTGGAGCGCAGGTCCTCGACGAGGGTGCGGTTGGGCCCGCGGACGACGCGCAGGTGATGGCCGGAGACGTGAGGTTCGGCGAGGACGAGGTCGTTGTCGGGAGCGCGTCCGATGCGGACGACGTCCTGATCGAACTCGACCCGGGTGCCGGCCTGGGGTCCTGAGCTGATCTGGATGCGGATCATGTCGGGTGGGGCGTGCGCGAGCGCACTACTGGCGAGCGACGATGCGAGCCATGATCTGGCGCAGGGGAGCGTCGCCCATGATCACGTTCTGATCGCCCTTCTGCTTGTTGTCGTCGATCACCTTCTTGATCGCATCGGCCGCGGCCTTGTCGCCCTTGGGGGTGAGGTGGTCGATGGCCTTGGCGACGGAGAACTTGATGGCGGCGTTCTTGATCTTGGGCAGGCGCTTGATCATCTCGTTGCGCGTGCCGTCGTTGCCGAGGATGCCGAGCATGTAGGCGGCCTTGATGGCGGCTACCTGGTCCTTCTGCTCCTGCAGCGCGGGCTCCTCGATCTTGGCGAGGTAGCACTCGAGCTTGTCGCCGCACGCGGTCACCGTGTTCTTCGACTTGGCGAAGGCTTCCTTCTCGAGCTTGTTCTCGTCGGGCTTCGGCGCCCACTCGTTGATCGCCTTCTCCACCGCCGCGACCTGATCCGCCTTCATCAGGTGGATCAACGCCACGATCGTCGAGTCGCGAATCGTGCGCTTGTCGTCGTCGGACCCCTTCGCGTCCTTGCCACGCTTGATCAGCTGATCCACCACGCTCGCGTCGTAGAACGCGTCGACCGTCTCGGTCAGCATCGCCGCGGCGACCTCGCCGGTCGGCAGATCCACCGACACGGGCATCTTCATCAGGACGTCCATGTAGGCCTTGAGCGACTCGGGCGAGGTGGGGACCTTCGAGAGCTCGCGCGCAATGATCGCCCGGGTCGGGTCGTCCTTCGCTGCGGCGAGCGCGTCGATCAGGGGCTTGGCGCCGTCGGCGCGCCCCACAGTGCCGATCACGAGGGCTGCGGAGCGGATGACCGCGGCCTCGGGGTTGGTCTTGACCGCGCCCTTGGCCCACTCGTTGATCTCCGTGTCCTTGCCAAGCAGGGCGTCGGAGAGCATCGGCATCGCGGGCTGGCCGATCTTGACCAGGGCCATGACCGAGGAGGCGGCGACGTCGGCCTTGCTGGGGTTGACGATGCACTTGAACAGGGGCTTGACGGCCTTGGCAGACTTGATGGTGCCGAGGATTTCGGAGGAGGTCACCTGCCAGAACTGCTCGTTGCGGTAGGAGGTGATCTTGTCTTTGTTGTCCTTGTCCTTGTCCTTGTCGGGGATCTCCATGGGCCGGTTGAGCCGCTCGAGCAGCTGCGGCTCCCAGGTGGGCGAGGAGATCTCCTGCATCGACTCCATGTAGTCCTTCCAGACCACCGAGCCCTTCTCGCTGCCCGCCTGCAGCTTGATGAACACCTGCACGATCGCGTCGAGCGCGTCGGCGTCGCGCACGCCCGTCTTGGCGATCGCCCGCGCCGCGTTCTTCGCCTCGTCTTCGCTCACGTTCGCCTGGAAGTCCTTCAGCGCCTTGACCCACGCCTCCTTGGCGCGCACGTCGCGCGAGTCGGCGAGCAGCTTGAGAATCTCGAACCGCGTGCTGTCCTCGAGCCCGCCGGCCACGTAGGCCTTCGCCAACGGCGGCACGATCTTCTCGAGCAGCGCCTTGACGTTCGGGTCCTCGCGGTTCTTGTCCGCGCGGGTCATGGCGTCCTCGAAGAACTGGACGAGACGCTTGACCGCGGCGGGACGCACCGCCGGGTCTTCGAGCCGCTTGATGTAATACTCCGGCTTGCTCTCGTCTTCGCAGCCGAGAATCACACTGGATGCGGCCGTGACGCTCACGATGCCGGCGGTGCCGAGTACGAGTGCACGGACAAGGGGAGTGATCTTTCGCACGGTGCGAAGCATGGCAGCCCTCCGAAATGGCCACGATCGGCCAGCGGTTGGTCCTCGATGCCCGCGTCGCGACCCACGGCCACGAACGAGACGGGCGCCGACAGGCTAAGCCGCCGTGCTACCCGATGTCAACGCGAGCCGTCGCCCGAAAAGCCAATGATCGTGAGGAGCTGGATTCGGGGACTAGGAAGACTTGCCCTTCGGGGCGGCGAGATCCGCCTCGCAGGTCAGGCACGTCTCGGGGACCGACTCGCAGTGGTACACCTGTCCGCAACGCGGACACGGGCGCGCGTCGCGCTCGAACGTGATCACCTTGCCGCTCGCCTTGCACCGCATCCCCGTCACCTGGAGCTTCTCCACCGGCAGTTGCGTGCCCAGGGCTTCGCTGGGCTCCGGCAGCCCCTGACGCTCCTCCTTGCTGAGCTCCACCCGCGAAGGGATGCGCGCCCGCGCCTCCTTCACCACCCACGCCGACGCCTGCGCGTCCCCGGACAAGGAGAGCGAGATCTCGGTGTCGCTTCCCACGATCCGAAGCTGCCCCTTGTCGACCCGGATCGACTCGACCGCGTACCAGCCCAACCGTCGCAACGGCTTTCCCGGCAGCTCCAACGCCACGCCGGCATCGCCCACCCGCACGGCCTTGCCCCCGAAGTCGCCCCACAGGATCACCGCCGCCAACACCACGGCGCCGCTCCCCACCACCCAGGGCGCCAGGTCCCACGGTCGTGAGCTGAGCCACTGCGAGAAGATCCCGGCCCCCAGCAAGAGCGCCCCGACGACCGTGCCCGCAAGCGTCGCCCACGAGCTGCTCGCGCTCACCGCCTCGAACCGTCGCTCCGTGCGCCCCTTGCGCCCCTTGCGCCCCTGTCCTTCTGTCTTGTGTTCCGCCATGTCGTCCCCGCGCTCAACGCTGCCCGGTCGCGCCCATCTCCTCGTACAGGTGCGCCAGACTCTCGATCCCCTTCTGGAAGTTGTCCAACAGCAACCACTCGTCCGGCGCGTGCGCGTTGCCGTCCGGCAGCCCGAACCCCAACAGCAGACACGGCGCCCCCGTCGCATCCCCGATCGCTCGCGCAAACGGGATGCTCCCGCCCTCCCCCGCGAACACCGCTGGGCGACCGAACGCGCGCTGCAGGGCGCGTCGCGCCGACGCAAACACCGGCGCCTTGGTCGGTGCGCGATACGGCAGCCCCGAATGCTGCGCCCGCACCTCCCACTGCACGCCCCGACGGACCTGCTTCTCCACGTGCGCACGCAGCAGCGCGTGCACCCGCGCCGGATCCTGATCGGCCACGATGCGGAAGCTCAGCTTCGCCGTCGCCACCGACGGGATCACCGTCTTGCTCCCAGGCCCCTGGAACCCCGCCGTGATCCCGTTGACGTCGAGGGACGGTCGGGTCCAGAGCCGCTCGAGCGTGGAGCAGTCCCCTTCCCCCGTCTCCACCGCGCTCGAGGCCTGCGTCCGAAATACCTCCCGATCGAACGGAACCGCGTGCAGCTCCTCGCGCTCCCCGTCCGTCATCGCCCGCACGTCGTCGTAGAACCCCTCGATCGCGATCCGCCCCGCCCCGTCGTGCAGCCCCCCCAACAGCCGCGCAAGCTCCGTCGCCGCGTTCGCCACTGCCCCGCCAAACGACCCCGAGTGCAGGTCGCCGTCGGCCGTGCGCAGCTCGATCTCGAAGCAGGCGATGCCGCGCATCATCACGCAGATCGACGGCACCCCGGGCTGAAACATGTCGGTATCCGACACGCAGACAACGTCGGCGGTGAGCTCTTCGGGATGGCGTCGGAACAACTCGATCAGGCTCGGCGAGCCGATCTCCTCCTCGCCCTCGACGATCATCGACAGGTTCAGGGGCAGGCGGCCGAGGCACTGCTGCAGCGTCTCGATCGCCTTGACGTGCATCCACAGCTGCCCCTTGTCGTCGGTCGCGCCGCGGCCGTACAACCGACCGTCCCGCACCGCGGCCTCGAACGGCGGCGTGGTCCACTGCGGCAGCGGGTCGACGGGTTGCACGTCGTGGTGGCCGTAGATCAGGACGGTGGGAGCGTTGGGCGAGGAGCGCCAGCAGGCGAAGACGGCGGGGTGCCGGGAGGTGGGCCAGATCTCGACCTTGTCCGGACGAAGCGTGCGCAGATGGTTCGCCAGATGATCTGCGGAGCGGACCAGGTCGGATGCGTGTTCGGGCAACGAGGAGATGCTCGGAATGCGAAGCCAGTCCCCAAGCTCGCTGAGGAATCGCGGCTGGTGCTCTTGGATGTAGTCGCGAAAGGAAGTCACCGTCGGGCGGGTCTAGCATGGAAGCGTCGCCCGTAGGAGAGGTTCCCGCGAGTGGTTCTCCTTGACCACCCGCGGGCGTGCCACCACGATGGCCGCCACCGATGGGTGCGCGAGTTCTGGTGATCGACGACAGCCCGACCCTCCGCAAGGTAGTGGGGACGATCCTGACGCGCCACGACTACCAGGCGCTCACGGCGAGCGACGGGCAGGCTGGGTTGGAGCTGCTCGACAAGGAGCCGGTGGACCTGGTGCTGCTGGACTTCGTGATGCCGCGCATGAACGGCTACCAGTTCTGCAGAGAGCTGCGCGCGCGCGAGTCCCTCAAGACGCTGCCGGTCGTGCTGATGAGCGCCAAGGCCGAGCGGATCCGCGACCAGTTCCTCCGTCAGACCGGCGCCCTCGACGCCATCACCAAACCGTTCGATCCCCGCGGACTGCTCGCGGTCGTCGAGGCTGCGCTCGCGCGCGCTCGCGACGGCAAGGTCCCCGAAGCGCCGAAACCCGAGGAGATGCCCGAGGATGATGCGCTGCTGATGACGCCCGAGAGCCTTCGCCCCAGCTCCCGTCCGGAGTCGCGCCAGCGCGCGAAGGGGGAGCTCGTGCAGTTCATCGCGGGAGTGGTGTCGAGCGCGCTCAAGACCTTGCCCGCGCTCTTAACGTGTCCATCGACCACCAGCGCCGGGGTCATCATCACGTTGAACTTCATGATC
>JAKLDZ010000021.1 GCA_022703255.1 Myxococcota bacterium
ATTCAAGCCGTTCGACGATTTTTCTCACGCGCTCACACGCTGACCGGGGCGCTGCGGGGTGCGAAAGCTACGCTCAACGCAGGTGCCGTGGGTGGAATGCTCGGGGCGGGGTCGGTGTCGCCGACCATCGCGCGCGTACGCTACCTCGATCTCGGAGGTATCAGCGGAGGCATTCTGTTCGGAGGCCTGTATGTCGCTGCGCAGGGAGACAGCACCGATGGCAGGAGCGCGGTGGCAATCACAGCCACGGGAATGGTGGCAGGACTGGGCACCGCCTGGCTCCTCACGTCTGGCATGCCGAAGGACCATCGCGTGGAGAAGACAACGGCCGCTCCGGTGAGCTGGGCCCCCACGATTCTTCCGTTGCGCTCTGGAGCGGGGCTGGGAGTGCAGGGGATCTTCTAAACATGTCCAGCCAATGATGGAAGGGACGCTCGCCCGGGCACTCCCCCAAGTTGGGCCGAGTTACTCCAGAGAGCCTTCCCGGCCCGTGCCCTGGCTCGCTTCCTGCGCGTTGACCTTGACGTAGTCGTGGACGTTTGACGGCAACGGCAACGTGGAGGTGCGACGACACCGCTTTGACGATCAGATCATCTCGGTCGACATGCCATCGTGGCGGACCTGATTCGGTTGCTGGCTGGCAAGATGCCAGCTTCGTCAAAGGTATTCGATCAGGTCCACGTCGCCGTTGCCGTCAAGGTCCACGTCAACGAGGTCACCCGGCTCGGAATCGAAGCACGTGTCCTTCGATCAAGCTTGGCTCGCGCTTGAACTGCTCGAAGGTGGCGCGCAATGCAGCATCACGCTCGGCACGCGACCCGGAGTACCTGTTGTGCGTCGTGGTGCGCCGGGTTGTCTTGCACACGCCCTCGATCGCGTTGAACTCCGGAGAGTAAGGCGGCTGCCGATGCAGCTCGATTCGATGCCTCGGGTCGGTACTCGAGGCTGCCGTCCTACTCGCAGGGGCGGCGGCACCTACCTACCTTCGACCGGCCCAGATCTGCGCCATGGATCAGATGGAACACAACTGGGGCCGGATGAATAGGACTGCTTCCGTCCCAGCCTGGATATGTTTGGGTGCTGTGATGGGCATCGCGCCGGCCCCGGCGTGAGCGCGACCGGGCGGGACGACGTACACCACACGTCGGGCAGCAGTCCGCGCCGCTCCGGACCAAGTCCACGTAGCGATTCGCCTGCATCTTGCGGCCTCGATCGCTGCTGTCGCCAAGGACTCCGAGGGCGCCAGCTCACATCATCTGGACCACCACCGCGTTGAGCCCGGCCATCCACCCATGACCTCGCGGACGGGTCACGTGTCGACCGTGCACGCCGTCGCGTGCACCCGCCCCCCCCCGCTGTGGCGACCCACTCATTTCGCGGCTAGCGTGGCCCCATGCCGCCCCTCTCCCCGGTCCGCCTGCGCGTCGCTCTCTCGGAGGACCTCCCCGCGCTCCCCATCATCGAGCTCGCGGCCGGTGCCGTGTTCCGAGAGGTCGGGATGGGTGCCGTCGCCGACGACCCCGTCCCGAGCGAGAACGACCTTCTCCCCCATGTCGAGGCGGGCCGCGTGTGGGTCGCGACGATCGATGACCGCGTCGTGGCCTACGCCCTGGCGGTGACGCTCGACAGCCGCGCTCACCTCGAGCAGGTGAGCGTCGATCCGGAGCACGCCGGTCGGCGCATCGGGGCGGCGCTCATCGACGAGGTCGAGCGCTGGGCCCACACGCGCGGCGATGATGCCATCACCTTGACGACCTTCGCCGACGTCCCGTGGAACGCCCCCTACTACTACCGTCTCGGATTCCGCCCGATCGACACGCCCGGGCCAGAGCTCGCCGCCGCACTTGACCACGAGAAACGCCGCTTCCCGGGGTTCGCACGGCTGGCCATGGTGCGCCCCGTCCGAGGACCAGTGCGGCCGTAGAGATGCTCCCGACTTCGCACACGGCCCGGGGGATTGCCGTCGTCGTCGTGCGCAAGTCCGTGCGTTGAGGAGGGGGGGCCGCGGCAATCGTAGGGTCTGGCCGCGAGAGGGAAGTCCTCAACGCCCTGAGGAATCATGCGCCAGGCGAGACATCAATCGTGCCCGAAGTCCGGGCGGTTGCGCGGTCCATGTCGGAGCGGCTGCCTCGCACCGAGCGGTGGCGAAGGGGAAATCCCGCCCCGAAATGCGAGGTCGAGGTGTTGAGCAGCGAACGCGTGCGGGGCGCGCGCGAGGATGGTATCCATGAGCCTGCCCGCGGAGCGCATGGATGTGCCGCGGACCGATCGATCGGAACGTCCCCCCATGAACGACAGCACATCTCTGCGCAAGACCCGCCGAACCCGTTCTCTCACCGTCGCGCTGGCGGCCTGCGGTCTGCTGCTGGTCGCTTCCTGCGCAAGCGGGGAGACGGTCGAGCAGAGCCTCGAACCGACGGCCAAGGGGGGCTCGGCAGGACAGGCCGGCGCATCTGGCGCATCTGGCGCATCTGGCGCAGCCAACAAGGGCGGTTCTGCGGGAACCGCTGGCAAGGCTGGCCAGGGCGGTTCTGCGGGAGCCGCGGGCGAGGCCGGCCAAGGTGGTTCTGCGGGCGAGGCGGGCTCGGGCGGGGTTCAGGGGACCGGCGGCGCCTCGAATCCCAATTGCCATCTCGTCATCAACGAAATCATGGTCGGCTCGTCGTCTTCGGCCTCCGACGAATTCGTCGAGATATACAATCCCTGCTCGTCTCCTGTCGACCTGTCGGGCTGGAATCTTGTCTATCGCTCGGCAACAGGCTCGAGCGACATCAAGCTGGTCGACTTGTCCTCGCTCGCCATCGGGGCGCAGGGATATCTGGTACTGGCTGGCTCCGAATTCTCGGGCAACGCCGACCAGACCTGGACATCCGGCGGTCTGGCTTCCGCAGGCGGGGGAGTGGCGCTGCGCGACAGCACCGACGAGGCGGTGGACTCGATCGGATATGGGTCGGCCAACAACGGGCTGATCGAAGGGGGCGCCGCCCCCGAGGCCCCGGAGTACGATTCGTCGTTGGCCCGCACTCCCAACGGGAATGACACTGACAACAACGCCTCCGACTTCCAGGTCGCTGCTTCTCCCACACCCGGCAAGGCGAACTGACGACGCTCGGCGGTTGGGCGGCCTGCCCTCGTACAGAGACCCGTGTCCCTTGCGCGCGGGCAGCTCGCACCTGGAGGCAGTGCCCCCCTCCTCCGGACCTGTGCTGCGCTTCTGCGCGACTCGGCCCGGATGGGCGTCGAAGGAGAACCAGGTCACGCCTTCGTTGACGACGGTGTGGAAGGTGATTCCCCTGCAGAGGGGCGCAGGGACCGGTCGTTTGCCCGTACAAGCCACCCGGACCCGCGATGCAGTCGGCGAAGTCAGTGCCGGCTTCGCAGGGCGAGTGCGGCCCAACATCTCGGCCAGCTCCTGAAGTCCTCCTTGCCCAGCGTCTTCTCGTGGTAGAGGGGATTGTAGTCCTTCATCGGGTGCACGAACGGTGGGAGCTGGTCTGGCATGCCCGAGCAGCCGTCGGTGCGCTGCGCCTTGCGAAGGATCTCGTCGCCGCGCGGGTCCCGGAGGGCGGCGAGGGCGCGGAGCGACGACGAGACCTCGTCGGAGATGAGCCCATCGGGGGACTTGCCCGGGACCGCATTCGAAGCCGAGGCGAGCAGGAGCTCCATGGTCCCGGGGGTTGCGGACTTCAACTGGCTGGTGAGGCGAGCGAGTGCCCAGAATCTGTGCGCGTGATTGCACGAGTGTCCGGTGGCCACGTGCCGTGCGAGATGCTCTGCGATCTCCACCTGTCCCTGGGTGGTGCCGATTCGGGACCAGGCCAGCGCCGCGATGTCCATCTCGGGGGATTCGGAGCACGACGCGTCTGGCTTGTCGTGAAGCGGGGCGATCAGCAGGGGCAGCAGCGAGGGATCGCTCTTCGCGATGTCTCCCACGCAATCGCCGAGCTCGAGCGTCAGTGTATCGCCGAACCTCGACTTCTTGCCGGGCCCCGTGGCGGAGACTGCGAATCGCACGAGGGAGGTTCGAGCGACCGTGTCGTTGGCCGGACCGCAGCACCAGGCGATGGCTCCGTTGAGGTGGTGGAGGAATGCGGGGTTCCGCATGACATCGGCCGCCTCCGATTCACCGCGTTCGGCCTTTGCGAGCAACTCTCGCATGAAGGCAGACGTGGCGGGCACCTTTGCGAGCACGTCGCTCGCGCTTGCGGCGAAGGACCCGTCCTTGATCAAGGTCGGTTGGTCGCCAGCGTCGAGCATGATCCACTGCCACTTCGCGCCGTCGGCGGACACCGCCACGCCGTGTCCATCGGGGGCCACGACGAGCTGGTACGAAGCGTTCTTGCAGGTGTGGTATCCGGGGTTGGGAGGGCTCCACGAGGAGAGGCTGAGCTCTCGCTCGCCGCTGGGGCCTTTGAGCTGCAGGACGTGGTCACAGTTCGAGCTGATCGTGTGCGAGCCGGATTCGTAGGTGTTCCAGAGCACGGCCGCGGAGCTCCACAGGCGGTTGCCCGGGACCGCGACCGAGGGGCTGATGGGACCCTTCAGGGAACGCTTGCCGCAGCAGCAACCCGACATGGCAGCTGCGACGACGGCAAGAGCGAGTCCCTTCAGGACGCCGACAACCAGTCTATTCATGTGGAGAGGAAACCCCATTTCGTCGTGGAACAAGCCATTCGACCATGCTTCGACCCGAGGCGCAAGGCGGGGTGCCAGTCGGCGGGCCCCGACCCACGATCAGGTCTTCGACATGAGTGGCAATCTGCTCGAACGGGCAGGTGCGGGACGGGAGGGGGTGAGAGAGAACTCAACGGCGGCTTTGCCTTGGCTGGCGCCCGCGCCTATCCTTCCGCTCCCCTCAACCGGGAGGATGCCCATGGATTTCAAAGATGTCGTGATGCAGCGCTACGCCTGCCGAACCTTCACGTCGGAGACGATTCCCGAGAGCAAGATCGACGAGTTGCTGGAGCTCATTCGCTGGACGGCTTCGGGACTGAACCTGCAGACCTGGCGCATCCGGGTGGTCCGGGATCCGGCGACCCGGCAGGCGATCGCCGAGGCGGCCTGGGGCCAGCAGCAGGTAGCGAACTGCTCTCACCTCCTGGTGCTGTGCGCGGTGCACGACGTGCTGGGACAGACAGAGAAGCTGCAGAAGGCGCTCATGGCCTCGGGGCTGTCGGAAGCGGAGAGTGCCCAGCGGGTTGGCTACGCGAAGAAAATGTGCGCTCAGATGCCGCCCCCGGCGCTGGTCAAGTTCGCCGACCAGCAGGTCTTTCTGGCTCTGGGCAATGCCATCAACGGCGCCAAGTCCCTGGGCTTGGACTCCTGCCCCATGACAGGCTTCGACGCCGCGAAGGTTGCGGCCCTCCTGGGCCTGCCCGAAGGCATCGTCCCCACGGCCCTGTGCCCCCTGGGCTACGGCGCGGGCGGCCCGACCCCGCGGATGCGCTTCGCCGCGGAAGACATCCTCATCTGACTCCCCGCCCGGTCAGGCGGTTCTCGTGCTCTTGCAGCAGAGCGATCGGCTGGGCAGGCAGAAGCCCTACCGGGCTTGAGGGGCTCTTCCGAGAGCGAAGAAAAGACGCAACCGCCGTGGTCCGCTGTCCGATACTCCTCCATGTCCTCACGCACGGAACTCTTCGTCCACCTGGTTTGGAGAACACGGCTCAGCCAGACCTGGATTACGCCAGAGATCAGCCACGTTCTCTCGCGCTATGTCGCGTGGAGATCCAGAAGACTCGGCTGTGAGTTGCTCGCGTTCGGCTCCGCTCCGGACCACGTTCACCTGGCGATTCGCCTGCATCCTGCGGTCTCCGTCGCTGCTGTCGCCAAGGACATCAAGGGCGCCAGCTCCCATCATCTGAACCATCACTGCGTTCAGCCCGGACATCCCCGCATGACCTGGCAGACGGGCTACGGAGCCTTCACGTTCGGCAAGAGCGAGATCCCGGTGGTCACAAGGTACATCGAATCGCACGAGGGTCGGCATGCGCGTCAAGCGGTCGTCGAGAGCTGGGAGAGGGTACCTGCGCCGGACAACGGTGCGGTATCCGCGCCCGGAGAATCGGCCCACGCCCGCGACGCGTGAGGCTCGTCCCGTCCATCGGGCGCCTCCGCATCTCACGCCGTCCAGACCGTTCCCGAAGCTCGCGAGGGCTTCTGCACGCTCAGCCGACGGCTCTCAGCCGTCGGCCGCAAACGAGATCCCCCCGATCGCGGTCGGGGTCGGGGTCATCACCCGATGGCTGGTGCGCTCGTCACCCCAGCTCGTCGGCCAGCTTCAACGCATCATCGAGCTGCACCCGCTTGCGCTTCAGGTTTTCGAGGTTCACCCGCGTCTCGGCCACCACCTCCGGCGGCGCCTTGTCCACGAAGTTCGGCGACGACAGCTTCTTTTCCGTGACCGCGATGTCCTTGTCGACCTTCTTGATCTCGCGCGCCACACGCTCCAGCTCGCGCTTGCCTTCCACCAGCCCCTTGAGGCCCACCAGCACCTCCACCGGCCCGGCCACGCTCATCACGCTGCCCAGAGGACGCTCCGCGCCCGCGGGCTCCACCGCGGGATCTCCCTGCGTCTTGATCAGCGTGCGAATCCCGACGATCTGATTCTGCAACAGCGCACGCACCTCCGCGCTCCCGCTGCGCAGCACCACCGGGATCTCCGCGCCCGGGTGCACCTCGTGCTCGGCACGGATCGTCCGCGCCGCCACGATCGCGTCCATCACAATCTGCATGTCCCGCTCCGCCGCGACATCGAGTCGCCCGTCGGCCGCGGTCGGGTACGTCGTGAGTGACACCGTTGCAGCCAGGCCCTCGGCCTTCGGCAGACGGCTCCACAGCTCCTCGGTGATGAAGGGGATGAAGGGGTGCAGCGCGCGCACTGCCGCTTCCATCACGTGTGCGAGCACCGCGCGCGTCTCGTTCTTGAGCGCCTCGTCGGTGCCGTTGAACACCGGCTTGGTCAGCTCCAGATACCAGGAGCACAGCTCGTCCCAGAAGAAGTGGTACAGCGCCCCCGAGGCGTCATCGAGACGGAACTCGTCGATGCCCTTGGTTGACGCTTCCACCGCCTGCGCCAGACGCGACAGGATCCACTTGTTCGCCAGGTCCGTGGCCACAGGCGGCGTCGAGGTGACCGTCACGCCCTCGAGGTACGTCATCGAGTAGCGCACCGCGTTCCAGATCTTGTTGCAGAAGTTGCGGTATCCCTCGATGCGCTTGGGCGCGAGCGCGATGCGCTTGGCCTGCGGCGAGTAGCTGCACAACGTCATGCGCACCGCATCGGCGCCGAAGGCCGGGAAGCCCGAGCCCATCTGCGCGACCGACGGATACGCCTTGGTGAACCGCTTGTGCGCGTCGCCCGGGGGCGCGCCGGGCAGCGCCTTCTTCACCACGTCGTCGAACGACGCGCCGTAGATCAGGTCGAGCGGGTCGATGACGTTGCCCTTGACCTTGCTCATCTTGTCGCCGTTTTCGTCGACCACCAGTCCGTGCAGCAGCACGCGGCGGAACGGCACCTCGCCCATGAAGTGCAGGCCCATCATCATCATGCGGGCGACCCAGAAGAACAGGATGTCGTAGCCGGTCTCCATGTCCGAGGCCGGGTAGAACTTCTTCAGGGTATCGGTCGGCTCGGGCCATCCCAGGGTCGAGAACGGCCACAGCGCGCTCGAGAACCAGGTGTCGAGCACGTCGTCGTCCTGGCGCACGTTCGCCGAGCCGCACTTGCAGCAGGCCTTGAGCTCCGGGTCGCGCGTGACCGTGACCTCGCCGCAGTCGTTGCAGTACCAGGCTGGGATCTGGTGGCCCCACCAGAGCTGACGCGAGATGCACCAGTCCTGGATGTTCTCGAGGAAGTGGTCGTAGGTCTTCTTCCACTCCGCGGGGATGATCACGGTGCGGCCGTCGGCGACAGCGGCGAGCGCCGGCTCGGCCAGGGGCTTCATGCGCACGAACCACTGGGTGGAGATCATCGGCTCGACGACGGTCTCGCAGCGCTGGCAGCGGGGCAGCGGCAGGGCATGCGCCTCGCAGCCGCGCACGAGCCCCAGCGCCTCGAGCTCCTTCTTCACCGCCTTGCGCGCTTCCTTGACCGTCATCCCCTGGAACTTGCCGCCGTTCGCATTCACGCGGCCGTCGAGCTCGAAGATCGAGATCTCCTCCAGGTTGTGACGCTTGCCGGTCGCGAAGTCGTTGAAGTCGTGCGCCGGGGTGACCTTCACCGCGCCGGTGCCGAACTTCATGTCCACCAGGATCGAGTCGGTGATGATCGGGATCATCCGGTCCACGATCGGGTGTTTGAGCATCTTGCCGTGCAGGTGCTTGTAGCGGGGATCGTCGGGGTGCACGGCCACGGCGGTGTCGCCGAGCATGGTTTCGACGCGCGTGGTGGCGACCACGATCTCGCCGCCGCCGTCGGATTCGGCGATGGGATAGGCGAAGTGGAACAGCTCGCCGGCGTGGCCTTCCTCGTTCTCGACCTCGAGGTCGCTGAGGGCGGTGCGGCAGTCGCTGCACCAGTTGATGAGGCGCGTGGCGCGGTAGATCAGACCCTCTTCGTAGAGGCGCACGAAAGCCTCGCGAACCGCCACCGACATGTCCGCGTCCATCGTGAACTTCAGGCGCGGCCAGTCCGCCGACGCGCCCATCACGCGCTGCTGCTCGGTGATGCGCCCGCCGCTCTGGGCCTTCCACTGCCAGACGCGCTCGAGGAACGCCTTGCGTCCGAGGTCGTGCCGGGACTTTCCTTCGGAGCGCAGGATGCGTTCAACGACGGTCTGTGTCGCGATACCGGCGTGGTCGATGCCCGGCTGGTAGAGCGTGTTGTAGCCCTGCATGCGCTTGTGGCGCAGCAGCACGTCCTCGATGGTCGTCATCAGGGCGTGGCCCATGTGCAGCGCGCCGGTGACGTTGGGCGGCGGCATGGGGATCACGTAGACGGGACGGGTATCGGACGGGTCGGGCTCGGCGCGGAACGCGTGGTTCTGGATCCAGAAGTCGTACCAGCGGGGCTCGACGGACTGGGGCTCGTAGGCCTTGGGCATTTCGGTGGACATTGGGCGCACGATCTATCAGCGGCGGGGCGAACGGGCCAGCCGGATCGGAGAGGGGGAGCGGGCGGGTGTGGGGGGCCGGCGCTACTCGGCGGTAAGGCGCTGGATCTCTTCCCTGATCATCGTCTCGGCGAGGGCGGGGACGACCTCCCAGACCACGCGCTCGACGATCTCGTGGGAGAGCACGAGGACGCCTTCGACCTGGTCCTTGGTGAGACCGAGGGCCGCGAGCTTCTTGCCGAGGTCCGCGTCGATGACGCCGAGGGCGGCAGCCGCAGTCGCAGGGGCGGCGACCGCAGGCGCAGGCGCAGGGCGCTGCGGGGCGGGCTGGGCCGCGGGGCGGGTCGGCGGAGAGGGGGCCGCGGGGCGCACGCCGGGGGGTGCGGCGGGGGTGACCTGGGGGGCTGCGCGCGGCGGGAACTCGTGGGTGGCGCGCAGGTTGATCGCAGCAGGAGCCGGGGCAACGCGCACCGCGGCAGGGGCAGCGATGGGTGCGCGGATTCCGATGGCGGGGGCCGACGGCTGCGGGGATCGCACCGGGGGAACCGCTGCGGGGCGCTGCGCCACTGCGCCGGGCCCCGGAGTGCGCGCGCCTGCGGGAGCGGAGAGCAGAGCGCGGACCTTGTCGATCAGCTGCTGGGTGTCGAAGGGTTTGTCGAGGTGGTCGTCGACGCGCGCCGCCTGCCCCTTGGCAGCGTCGTACGGGTGCAGCTTCGAGGAGAGCACCAGCACCGGCACGTTGGGCGTGTCCCGCTTGATGGCCTGGCACAGGTCGTAGCCCGACTTGCCCTCGAGGGTAACGTCGGCGAGCACGATCGCGGGACGGTTCGCGCGCGCTGCGGCCACGGCCGCATCGGCGGTATCGGCGGTCACCACCTTGAAGTCCTCGCCGGCAAACGTCATCTCGAGGACCTTGCGCATGGTGACGCTGTCATCGACCGCGAGCAGGGTAACAGGCACGGGAAGGCCTCCTGGTGAAGGACGGGGGCCCGAGGGCGGGCTGGCCCGGAATATCAAGGCTGGGGAAACGGGCTGTCAACTTCCTGAGGCCGAGGGCGTCGGATCGGTTGCGGCACCCACGGCCCGAGGCGATGCTATCGCCACAACGCGCATGGCAGCAACCCCCCCCGTGACCCCCCGCGACCGCAAGCTCCGACTCGACGCTGCCCTGCGGGCCCAGCTTGGAGGTCTTCCCTGGCTGAAGGTGCGGCGGCTCATCGAGACCGGGAAGGTGCGCGTAAACGGGGTCACGGTCACGGACGCGGGCGCGACGGTGGTTCCGGGCCAGCAGCTCGAGGTGGTGGAGAACGCTCCCCGGCCGAGCACCGAGCAGCGCCTCGGCTCGGGCAGCATCGTGTTCGTCGACGAGCACATCGTGATCGTGCGCAAGCCGTCGGGGATCAGCACCGTGCCGTTCGAGGAGGGCGAGCGGGGCACGCTGCACGAGCTGGTGCGCGCGTGGCTGAACCGCACGGCGCGCAGCCGTTCGGATCGCGCGACCGGGGATCTGGGGATCGTGCACCGGCTCGACAAGGAAACCTCCGGTCTGCTGGTGTTCACGCGCACGCTCGCGGCCAAGCGCCACCTGGCGCAGCAGTTCCGCGTGCACAGCATCGAGCGGTCGTATCTGGCGATCGCGCACGGCTCGGTGCGGCGCAGGCAGACGTTCGAGTCGCGTCTGGTGCGGGATCGTGGCGACGGGCTGCGAGGCTCCACCGATCGCGACCGGGAAGGCCAGGAAGCGGTCACGCACGTCGAGCCGCTCGAGCAACTGCGCGGCGCGACGCTGGTGCGGTGTACGCTCGAGACGGGGCGCACGCACCAGATCCGCATCCACCTCGGGGAAGCGGGGCACCCGCTGGTGGGAGAGCACGTCTACATCCGCGACTTCCACGGGCGTCTGCTCCCTGCGCCGCGGCTCATGCTGCACGCGGCGGTGCTCGGCTTCGATCACCCGGGTCATGGGGGGCCGGTGCGCTTCGAGGAGCCGATGCCCGACGACATGCGCGAGGTGCTCGCCTCGCTGCGGGGTGAAGAAGCTCCATGAGCTATGCGGTGAAGGAGTGCTTCCGCACGCTGCAGGGAGAGGGGGCGCGGACCGGGAGGGTGGCGGTCTTCTGTCGCATGGCGGGGTGCAACCTGTGGTCGGGACGCGAGCCGGATCGCGAGCGCAGCGCATGCGCGTTTTGCGACACGGACTTCGTGGGCACGGACGGTCCGGGCGGGGGGGTGTTCGAGACGGCGTCGGAGCTGGCGGACCATGTGGCCGAGCTGTGGGGAGACATGGAGGCATCGCTGCGGGGGGTGCCCTACGTGGTCTTCACGGGAGGGGAGCCGTTGTTGCAGCTCGACGATGCGCTGGTGGAAGCGTGCCACGCGAAGGGGTTGGAGGTAGGGGTGGAGACGAACGGGACGGTGCGGTGCCCGGACGGAGTGGACTGGATCTGCGTGAGCCCCAAGTCGCTCGAGGGGCTGGTGCAGCGCAGCGGCAGCGAGCTGAAGCTGGTGTATCCGCAGGCGTCGGTCGATCCGGTCGCGCTGGAGGGGCTGGAGTTCGAGCACTTCTTCGTGCAGCCGATGGACGGGCCGGACCGCGAGCGGAGCACGCGCGCGTGTGTGGAGCTGTGCCTTGCGCGGCCGCGTTGGCGGCTGAGCCTGCAGACGCACAAGCTGCTGGGAATCCCGTAGCCCGGCGTGCGGACCGCCTGATAGACTGGCACGCATGGTTGATCCGCTGCGTCTTCGGGCGTGGATGGTGGCTGCGTTGGCGGCCTCGGCGCTGCAGTGCGGCACCGGCAGCGACGCGCCCAGGGCCCAGGTGGTCCTGCTTGTGGACACCGACGCACCAATCGCTTCCGAGGTGCAGGCGGACAAGTTCAAGTCCGACGCGTCGGTGGACACGCTGCGGGTCGAGGTGATGGGGGAGAACGACGAGACGGTCGCGGGAGGGTCGCGCGACATCCCGGCGCCCGACGTCGCGAACTGGCCCATCTCGTTCGCGTTGGATGGGCAGAGCGGAGCGAAGCTGCTGCGCGTGCGCTTGCGAACCTTCCGCGCCCGCGATGCGGAGTCGTCGACGGGGGACGACGCCGGGGCGAAGGTGATGGTGCCGGTGGCGGGCTACACGATCGATCGGGTGATCGAGGTCCCGCTTCCGGACAAGGGATCGTACGTGTTCCGGGTCGTGCTCGAGGCGCAGTGCCGGGGAGCGAGGCCGGACTTCGTGGCGCGCACCACGTGTGTGGGCGGGAAGCCGGGGAGCTTCAAGGAGGGGTTGGAGGCGTTGCCGGTGGAGGCGGGGCACGATCTGTCGAAGTTGCCGCCGCGGCCTGCGCAGTGGGTCACCAGCTCGCCGAGCGATTGCCCGGAGCCGCGTTCCACCGAGGAGCGCGTGTGCTTCCCGGGCGGCTTCTTCATGCTCGGCAATCGCCGCGTGGTCGGCTTCGGCCTGCTGCGCCGCAAGGACGCGACTCCCGCCCACCCCGTTCGCATGAAGCCGTTCTGGATTGATCGCACGGAGATGACCGTGGGCAGGTACAAGAAGCTCCTGGGGAAGTACCCGCAGCTCTCCGGAGACCCGCTCTCGGCGTTGGACGGGAGGTGCACCGGGTCGACGTGGCTCGACAACCTGCCACTCAACTGCATCTCGTGGGATCAGGCGAACGACGCGTGCAGGCAGCAGGGGGGGCGGCTGCCGTCGGAAGCCGAGTGGGAGTTCGTGGCTTCGGGACGGGGCCAGGGGCTGCTGTTCCCCTGGGGCGACGCGCCGCCGAAGTGCACCTCGCTCAACGCCGGCCATGCGTTCTCGGTGCTGGGCCTGGATCAGTGTGGCAAGAAGGACGTCCTCGGCGCTGCGGACATCGTAGGACAGCACGCCGACGATCGGATGCCGGATCCCTGGGGGCAGGGCGCCGCCCCCTACGTGTTCGACCTGGGGGGATCGCTGTCGGAGTGGATGAACGACCACTTCCGCGACTACGACAAGGACGCCGCCTGCTGGGCGCGCAACGGCATGCTCGAGCATCCGGGCTGCCTGGTCGGGTCGACGTCCGAGCACTCCGTGCGCGGAGGAAACTGGGCCGATCCGATGGAGGTCTCCTACGCGGCCCTGCGCAACTCCAACGAGGCCTCCAACTGGTCGCACCTGATCGGGTTCCGGTGTGTGTTCCCGCTCGACGGGCAGCTTGATCCTCTGCAAGAGATCATCGCGGGCGGGGTCGATGCGGGGACGACGGAGCCGGAGCTCCCGCCAGGAGAACCGGAGCGCAACGAATGAATCGTTTCGCATCACGAACAGTTGCGCTCCTCGGCGCGGCAGCGATCGCGCCCCTGTCCTGCTCCCAGGACGCACCCCCGGCGCGCGCCCAGTGGATCGTCCAGGTGCAGACCGATGCCCCGGTCCCCTCGGTCGCCGACCGCGTCACCATCGAGCTGCTCCATGCCGACGGAACCCTTGCCTGTCCGGCGTGCCGCCGCGACGCTGCGCTGCCCGGCGCACATCAGCAGCCGGTCTCCTTCGGCGTCGAGGCCACCTCGGATGCGCTGTACCTGCGAACCCGCGCCTATCGCAACGATCACCTCTCGCCCGATACCGGCCAGCCCGCCCCCGGGCACACCATCGAGAGCGTCGTGCGATTGCCCCCCATCGGCGATCAGATCCTGACGGTCTACGCCAACCTCACCCTCGATTGCCTCGGAAGCGCCGCCGCGATCCCGGGCTCCACCGTCCCGTCCGGCGGCGACTGGAGCTCGTGCGTCAGCGGGACCATGCAGCCTCCCGCGGAGGCCTCCACGCAGCCTCCCGCCGCGGACTTCCTCCCGGGCTCCAGCCCGTTGCTCGCAGGCATCCGACGCACCTGCGTCGCCCCGGCCGCCGGCGCAGCCGACCGGATGGCGTGCGTGCCGGGCGGCGAGTTCTTCCTGGGGAGCGCCTTCGCGCCCGCCCCCCACACGGACGTCTACGCCGCCCCCACTCCAGAGCGCCTCGTCGGCGTCCACTCGTTCCACGTCGATCTGCACGAGGTCACCGTCGGCGAGTTCGAAAATCACGCCGAGAACATCCTTTTCCCCGCCCCCCCTGGCAGCCCCGAACCCCTCGTCAAGGTGCCCGCCTGCACCGAAGCGCAGCCCGCGGCCGATCCCAGGATCAGGTTGTTCTGCCGCAACGAGGCCTCCGACGCGCTCAAGTACTGTTCCCGATCCGACGACCCCGCGGTCTCCAAGGAGCTGCCGCTCAACTGCGTGAACGCATACGTCGCCGCGGCCTTCTGCGCGGTCGCTCGCAAGGGCAGGCTCCCCACCGAGGCGGAGTGGGAGTACGCCGCCAGCAACGGCTCTTCGGAGACCCGCTTCCCCTGGGGCGACACGCGCCCCGACTGCTCCTACGCCGTGCTCGCTCGCGAGCCCGGGGACATCGTCAAGGCCACCGCCAGCGAGTGTCTCGCCGGAACGACCGAAGACGACGGGGCCGTCTCCACCCTCGCCCCAGGCCCCGTCCCCCAGCCGGATCGCATCGCATTGCGCGATGCCACCAGCGCCTGGACCGCCTCCGCCGAGCCCCCGTTCACGGCCCAGCCGCTCTTCGACTTCGGCGGCAGCCTCTCCGAGTGGACCTCGGACTTCTTCGAAAGCTACACCGCCGACCCGTCGGCTTCCACGACCGACGGTGGGTTGGCCGAATCGGGCGCCGATGCCGAGCCCGAGGCTGGGGTCGCCGAGGCCGGCGCGTCCGATGCCTCGGCCGAGGCCGGCGCTGCGATCTCCAAGGACACCTGCTGGGCCCCGGGCGAGGTGCTGCTGATCGACCGTCGGTGTCCCCAGCGCAAGCAATCCAGGCTCGCGGTCCGTGGGGGCTCGTGGCTCGAGACCCTCGACGGCGCGTGGACTGCGAACCGCTCGAGCGGGCCGTTGCGGCTGTCGACCTCGCCGCCCATGGGGATCGGTTTCCGGTGCGCGTGCGACTTCGACGCGAGCGGCGCCTGCTGCCTGAAGAACGACAAGAACGCCTGCTGCGAGCTCGATCTCGCGACGATGACGTGCTGCGCGGGCGGCGATTGCTGCGCGTGGGATCTGATTGCGGGACGCTGCAAGAGGTAGCTGCGGGCCGACGCGCCGACGTCAGTTCGCGGGGCCTCGCCCTGCCTGGATCTCGAGCGATCCATCCCTGCCGCGGCGCAGCCGGATCGCGCCCCGCTCCACCACGCCCCGCAGCACCAGCTCCGCGATCGGCGCCTCCACGAGCCGGGCGATCGCCCTGCGCATCGGACGCGCGCCGAGCGACGGGTCGTAGCCCCCCTGGTCGAGCAGCGACTCGATCGCGTCGTCGTCGAACTCGACCGCGATCCCCTTGGCCTTCTGCAGCTGTCGGGACAGCGCGGCGAGCAGCCTGCGCGCTACCTCGCGGACGTCGGCCCGGGTCAGCGGTGCGTACGGGATCACCTCGTCGATGCGGTTGTACAGCTCGGGAGGCAGCGCATCGCGCGCCGCCTGCACGACCGCGTCCTCCACGTCGCGGGCCTTCGACGACGAGCCGCGGTTCGAGAACCCGATGCTGCGCGCCCGCGCGGCTTCCGCGGCCTCGCCCGACCCCAGGTTCGAGGTCATCACGATCACCGTGTTGGTCAGGTCCACCGTGCGCCCCCGCCCGTCGGTCATGCGCCCCTCGTCGAGCACCTGCAGAAACGCCTCGAGCACGTCGCGGTGCGCCTTCTCGATCTCGTCGAGCAGGATGACCTGGTAGGGCCTTCGGCGCACCGCCTCGGTGAGCTGCCCTCCCGCCTCGTGCCCCACGTAGCCGGGGGGCGCTCCGATCAACCGCGCGAGGGCGTGAGGCTCCGCGAACTCCGACAGGTCGAGACGCGTCATCGCGTCGGCCGAGTGGAACAGCGCCTCGGCGATCGCCTTCGCCGTCTCGGTCTTGCCCACGCCGGTCGGTCCCAGCAGCAGGAACGATCCGATGGGCCGCCGGCCGCGCAGGCCGGCCGCGTTGCGTCGCAGGATGTGGGCGATCCGCTCGAGGGCGGCGTCGTGTCCCACCACGCGCTCTCCCAGCAGCTTCGCCAGCGAGAGCATGCGCTCCCCATCGGTCTCGAGCAGACGCTCCACGGGCATGTCCGCGATCTCGGCGATCACCTCCGCCACCGATTCGGTCGCGAGGGCCGTGCGACCGCGGCGGCGCGCACGCGCGCACGCGAGATCGAGAACCGAAAGGGCCTTGTCGGGCAACGCACGCCCCGGCAGGTAGCGGATCGACCACCCCACCGCGGCGTCGATCGCGTCGCGGCCGATCTCGAGATCGTGGTGGTGGGCGAGGGACGCGCTGGAGGCTTCGATCATGCTCACCGCTCGATCGCGCGACGGCTCTTCGATGTCGATGGGGGAGAAGCAGCTCGCCAGCGACGGGTCGGACTCGATGGCGCGACGGTACTCCTCGGGGGTGGCGGTGGCGATCACCGGCACCTCGCCGTTCGCGAGCGCGAGCCGGAACTCCCCACCCAGCTCGATCGCGCCATCCCCGGCCAACAGTTGGTGGATGTCGTCGAGCACGACCACCACACGGCCGGCCGCCTCGCGCACCTCCTTGACCAGGGTCGTGAAGCGATCGCCCATGCCGCTGCGCACCGCGGCGGCCACCTTGGCGACGGGGAGCTCCACGACGATGCGATCGTCGAGCGAGCGCACGTCGCGAGCCGCGGCGATTCGGGCGGCGAGGCCGCGGACCACGCTCGATCGGCCGACGCCCAGGGGTCCGATGAGGCACGGGTTGTTGGCGCGGCGCTTGGCGAGCACGTCGAGGGCGCGATCGATCTCGACCTCGCGTTCGACGGTGGGCTCGAGCTCGCCGCGAGCGGCGGCGAGGGTGAGGTTGGTGCCGATGGCGCACAGCGCGGGGAATGAGCGCGGGTCGAGCGCCCATCGCGAGGCGTCGCGGGGAGCGACGTGGGGTGTGGGGGCGCCGCGCGGGGTCTTGCGGCGCGGCGTGGTGCGCTTGGGAGCCGCGTCCTCGTCGGCGCTCGCCGGCATCGGCGCAGCGACCGCCGGTGGTTCCGCCGGACGTGCCTGCGGTGCGGGTGCGGGGACTTCGGCCGCGGCCTCCGGCTCCTGCGGCGCGGCAGGCGCGGGGCGTCGGCTGGGAGGCGGAGGGGGGAACAGGGGGACCACGACGGCCGCGTGGTGGATGCGGGAGGTGGAGCGCTGCGCGGGCGCGGTGGCGACGGCCGACGAGCTGTGTCGCACCTCGTGGGTCGCGACCCGTCTCGGCTCGATCATCCCCGCCGCGTGCTGAATCGCTGCGTTCCGAAGCCTTGCGACGTCGATCCCCGCATCGCCCAACGCCTTGAACGCGCCGGACTTGCGCTGCGAAAGCAGCGCGATCAGCAGATGGATCGCGAGGGGCTCCGGGGCCTTGTAGGACCGCGCGACGTCCTGGGCGCGACGGGTCGCATTGCCGATCGGATCGCGCTCGGTCTCGGTCGACGCCCGCGCCATCCGCCCGAGCGTGTCCGCGTCGAGCTTGCGCTCCCGCAGGAGCTCCGCGGCCGGGCTCACGCGGAACGCGATCGCAGCGAGCAGGTGCGCCGTGGTGAGCGTCTCCCTGCGTGCGACGGCCATTTCCTCGGCCAGCTTGCGAAGCGTGACCAACTCTCTGTCGGGGGGGGCCGCTACGGTCATGATCTGCCGGTTTTTCGCAAGCATTTCCCGGACGGGCCAACTTTCGGCCCCCTGGGCGCGGCCCGTCGCCGGACCCGCGGCCCGATCTCCTCCGCTGCGCGCCTCGAGCTGCCGCAAGCCCGTGATTTCCCACCCCGCCGGTGATAACCCACCCCCATGCGCAAGATCCTCGTCACCGGTGCCTCCGGCTTCCTCGGCTCCCGGCTCGTGCGCCGCCTGGTCGAGCGCAATCTCCCGATCAAGCTCCTGGTCCGCCCGGGCAGCTCTCTGGCCGCGATCGACGGCGTCCCTCCCGAGGCCTGCGAGGTGGTCCGCGGCGACATCACCATCGAGAACGACGTCTTCCGCGCCCTGGCCGGCTGCGACAGGCTCCTGCACGTGGCGGCCGTGTACAAGATGTGGGCCCGCGATCGTCGCGAGATCCTCGACGCCGCCGTCCAGGGAACCCAGGCCACGCTGTCCGCTGCACGCAAGCGCGGCATCCGCCGCACCGTCGTCACCTCCAGCGTCGCCGCAATCGGCGTCTCCGATCGAACCGAGCCCCTCGACGAAACCTCCGAGTGGACGCTGCACGACTCCGAGACGTACATCGTGGCGAAGCGTCGGGCCGAGGAGCTCGCCATGCGGTTCCACGACGACGGGCTGCCGGTGATCGTGGTGAACCCCACGGGGATCTACGGTCCGGGGGATTGGAAGCCGACGCCGTCGGGCGAGTCGATCCTCGCGTATCTCCGGTGGCGGTGGCCCGTCGGGTTTCCCACCTCCGCGGGCGGGCTGAACGTGGTGGATGTCGACGACGTGGCGGAGGGGCACGTGCTCGCGTTGGAGCGTGGACGCCCCGGGGAGCGCTACATACTGGGGGGCGAGAACCTGACGTTCGAGCAGATCTACACCCTGCTGTCGGAGCTGACGGGGTTGCGAGGACCGGGGCGCCCGAGCTCGCGATCGACCGCGATGTGGATGGGGCGCGCGCTGGAAGCGTCGGCGCGGCTCACGGGCAAGGAGCCTCCGCTGACCTACCGGCTCGCGCGGGACTTCGTGGATCGCTACGCGTGGGTGAGCAGCGCGAAGGCGGAGCGGGAGCTCGGCTACACCCATCGTCCCGCCCGTTCCACCCTGCTGCGCTCGGTGAAGTGGTACGTGCAGCGAGGCTACCTCGAGCCGCACCTGCTGCGACGTCTGCGCCTCGATCTCGCGACGGGCTGAGCCAATCGTCGATCCTTTTGCCCCGCGGCGATGCGGCTGGTATGCGTCGCCCGTGCGTGATCCCTCTGCTCCCGCCCGAATGCGTCCCGCGTGGGCGACCCTCGCGGGCGAGCTTCTGCTCGGCTCGCTGATCGCCAGCGCGGCCTGGGCTTCGTTCGTGGCGGTGCGCCCCGGGCATGGTGCGGGCGCCGTGCCCACGTGGCTCGCCTCCACGGGCCTCGCCCTGCCCGCCTTCGCACTGCTCGTCGCGCTGATCCGCGCCGCGGGCGCGAGCTTCGAGGCGGTGCAGCCCGAGCCGGAATCCAGGCGCGTCACCCTCTCGGTCCTCGCGCTCACCGGCCTGCTGTGCGCGGTCGGGCTGCGTGTCTTCGCCTCGATGCTCTACTCCACCACCCACCATCGGGGGCTCGGCGGAGCCACCTTCGGCATCCTCGGCGCCGTGGCGGTCCTCGGCGCGTGGCTCGTCGTCTGGCGCCTCTCCGCGCTCGTGCGCAAGCCCCTTTCCCGCCCCGTCGTGGCGTGGGTGATCGTGGGCGTGAGCGCCGCTTGCGTGCTCCTGCTGACCCGCGGCGCCCTCCGGGGCACGCCCGAATCCGCGGCTTCCCCCGTCGCCGTGGGCGCCTGGGATGCCCTGCTGGGGCTGACCCTCGCGGGCTTCGCCTCCCGCCTGCGCATCGCGAGGCCCTGGGATCGCCTCGCTACCCCCGCCTCCGCCGGCCTGTTCGCCGTCGTCGTCTCCGTGGCGATGTTCGTCGCCCCAGGAGTCGCTTCCGCCGGCCCCTCCGCGCAGGCCCCGTGGCTGCGCGCCGCGCTGCGCATGCTCGGTCGTTCGGCACCCGAAACATCCCCTGCCGCCTCCGCCTCCGCCTCCGCCTCCGCTGCCGCGCCGTCGGGATCCGCCCGGACACGCCCCAGCGAGACCGATGACGACCCGGCGTCGGCACCGCGGCCCAAGGGCAAGCCGGACATCGTGCTGGTCTCCCTCGACTCGGTGCGCGCGGATCACAGCAGCTCCTACGCCTACGCGCGATCGACCACGCCGAAGCTCGACGCGCTGGCCTCGCAGGCGGCGGTGTTCGAGCGGGCGTTCGCGGCGGGGCCCGAGACGCGCAGCGCGATCACGCCGCTTCTGACCGGAACCTGGCTCGAGCACGTGGCGCACGACGAGCGTCCGTGGCCCACGATCCTCGACACGGAGGACACGCTGGCCGAGCGGCTGCAGAAGGCGGGCTATGCGACCGGAGCGGTGAGCTCGTTCCAGTGGATCTCGAAGGAGCGTGGCTTCGCGCAGGGCATGGACGTGTTCGACGAGAGCCCGTTCCGCAAGGTGCACGTGGAGAAGTGGTCGAGCTCAGCGCACGCGGTAGCGCAGGCGATCCGGGCCTACGACGAGCTGGCGGGCAAGGACCGGCCGGTATTCCTGTGGGTGCACCTGTTCGACGCTCATCAGAAGTACGTGGAGCACGCGGGACACGACTTCGGAGCGGCGCCGATGGATCGGTACGACGGCGAGATCGCGTTCCAGGACGCGCAGCTCGGTCGGCTGATCGAGCACGTGCAGAAGTCCGGGCGTGCCGAGAAGACGGTGTGGATCGTCCACGGCACGCATGGCGAGGCGTTCGGGGAGCATGACCTGCAGGGGCATCCGCCCGCGGGGTTCGACGAGATCGTTCGGGTTCCGATGATTGTGCGTCTGCCCTGGGCTGCGGCGCGCAGGGTGCCGGACACGGTGGGCACGGTGGACATCGTGCCGACGGTGCTCGATCTCGCGGGGGCGAAGGACGGCGGGCTTCCGGGGCAGACGATGGTGGAGCTTGCCGACGGATCGCCCCCCTCGGGCGAGGCGGTCTCGGGCGTGCTGGTCTCCTACGCGGGCATTCCCGGCGCCAAGGAGCAGATGCGCGCCTGGATCATGGCGCCGCTCAAGCTCGTGGTGACCACCCGGGGGGGCGTCAAGCAGGTCGCCCTCTTCGACTTCGCTCGCGACCCCGGCGAGAAAGAGGACCTGGCGTCCAGCCGCACCGACGACGTCAAACGCCTCGAGGAAGCGATGGACGCGTTCATCGCCCGCGCCGCTGCGGCTCGTCACTGAGGCGCAGGGAAGGGTTCTCGGGGCAGGGCTGTTGGGGAACCGATGGCTCCCCCAACCACGAGCTTTGGTTGACCCGACTGCACCCAGTGGCTATCCCGTCGGGAGTCACGAAACGACTCAACCAGACGAAACCGAGGTCACACCATGTTTCCCCAGATGAATGACTACCCGGTCGGCGTCCGGGATGTTCGCATCGAGCACAGCGCCGAGTCGACCGCCGCGTTCCTCCGAAAGGTCTACACCTACTTCACGCTGAGCGTCGTGGCCGCGGCCGCGGGCGCCTTCGCCTCGCTGTACCTGGGCGCCGACACCTCGCGCGCCATGATCACCCTGCGCGACGGCGCCTCCGTCGCGGTCCCCCCGCTGGTCAGCTTCTTCGCCCGCCACTGGATCATCGGCGGGCTGCTGTTCCTGGGATCGGTCATGGGCGCCTCGTTCGTTCGCCAGCGCCCCGGCGTGAACGTGATGGCCCTGCTCGGCATGGGGTTCGTCTCGGGGCTGGTGGCGGCGCCTGCGATCTGGTTCACGCAGCTGATGGCGACCACGGGGCAGACGCTGACGACCTCGCCGGTGCGCGACGCGTTCCTGCTGGCGGTGACCGGGTTCGTGGGGCTCACCGGCTATGCGATGGTATCGCGACGGGACTTCTCGTTCCTGCGCGGGTTCCTGTCGATGGGGCTCTGGGTCGTGCTCGGCGCGATGATCCTCGGGTGGTTCGTGCAGTCGTCGGCCCTGTCGCTGGCCGTGGCGAGCGCGGGCGTGCTGCTCTTCGGCGGCTTCATCCTCTACGACACCTGGCGCATCGTTCACCGCCCCGAGGAGCGCGGAGATGCCGTGGGTGTCGCCATCTCGATCTACCTGAGCTTCCTCAACCTGTTCCTGTTCCTGCTGTCGATCTTCCGCGGCGGTTCTCGCGACGCCTGATTGTCGTCGAGGCTCCCTACTCGCGCGCAGCCGGTTGGGCTATGACCGGCTCGCGCGGAGCGAGCGTTTCCCCCTCCGCCCGGAGCAGCCATGAGCACGAAACTCGACGACTACGAGCAGGCGGTGGCGGGGGCGATCATCGCGATCGACACGGTGTGGGGAGGCGACGTCAACTGCCGCAGCGGCATGGGCCGCGTCATCGCGGACAGCTACTTCTCGGGCAAGGACCTGCCGGACTGCTACCAGGGACCGGAGGCCGATGCCCTGCGCAAGAGCGGCGGCGTGTCCGCCCGCGAGCCCGACCGCGACACCGTCCGCGCCTACCTCGCCAAGACCCGCCCGGCAGAGCACATCGACCAGATGGTCGCCCGCGCGAGCGGCTTCGCGCCCGTGCGCCGGGCGCTCGTCCAGGGTCTCGCCGACACGATGCGCGTGCAGCTCGACCTCGCGCTCGAGCGGTTGGGCGACGGACCCGCGGTGGACTACGATCGCTGCGTGATCGCCTCGACGGGCACGACGGCCAAGGAAGCGGACACGAAGAGCGAGCTCGAGCAGGTGCGTCACCTGCTCGGGGAGATCGGCGAGAAGGTGCGCCCGGGAAACGAGGGGCTGCTGGAGGCGATCGACGCGTGGCGCGGGCGCACGTGGGTCGGGCACGAAGGGATTGATCGTGCGAATCAGCGGGTGATTGCGGAGCTGGAGGCGCTGGTCGAGAAGAACTTCCTGCCCCATGTGCCGGAAGAGCTGCGCGGGGTGCCGCGCTCCAACGTGCGCTTCCTCACGATCCAGGAGGCGTGGTTCTCGGGGTCGATGAACTACATCGGTCGTGCGCGCACGAGGGACGGCACGCCGGAGTACGAGGCGGAGTACGAGATCAACGCGCGGATCCAGAAGTCGCAGGCGGAGTTTTCGCACCTTGTGGCGCACGAGGTGGTGCCCGGGCACGTGACGACGTTCGCGTACCTGCAGCACTTGCATCACATCGGCAGGCTCGGCTTCGAGGCGACGATCCTCACGATGAACACGCGTCACTCGACGCTGTTCGAGGGGGTTGCGAACGCGGGGTTGATGCTCGCGCACGGGGTGATCGCGCCCGATCAGCTCCCCAGCCCCGAGCTGCGCCTCGGCATGCTGCTGGCGCAGCTCGAAGACATCGCCAAGAACAACGCGTCGTTCTACACCTACGCAGCCGGCATGCCCGCCGACGAGATCAAGCGCCGGCTGCGTCGCGACTGCCTCTCGACCCAGGAGCGCGCCGACAAGCTCACCGACTCCTGGGCGAAGCACCCCCTGATGGGCCGCGCCTACATGCCGTCGTACCTCTTCGGCACCACCCTCGTGCTCGACCTGCTGCGCAAGCACGGCCCGGCGAAGCTCGTCCCGGTGCTCTACGGCACCCGCGGCCTGTGCGACTGCGTGACCATCCACCAGCTCCTGGCCTGAGCCAGCCCCCCTCTGGTCCACGCCGTGCAAGGCGTCGTCGGACATGTACCGTCCCGAGCCTGCGCTGACACGACGCCTCGGAAATTCCCCGTCCAACACGACCTCCGGCCGGCCCGGAGTGGATCCTTCGCGATCCAGAAGATGGATCCCGTCCGATCCATCTTCCCCTGCCCCGCAAGCGCACCCGAGGGACTGTCAAACGTTCGCGAAGTGCTATTCTGAGGCCATGCTGCCCGCACGCCGCTCCCCCGCCTCGACCCCTCGCCGTCCCCTGCTGACCCTCCTGCGCGACTCCAGAGGCGCCAACCTCGTCGAGTACATCATCCTCGTCGGAGTGATCGCCCTCATCGCCCTCGCGGGGTTCAGGTTCTTCGGCAAGACTGTGGACAATAAGGTCCAGGAGCAGGGCAACAAGGTCAACCAGATCGGCAACTGACCCGTCAGGAGTGACTCATGAGCGACCATCTCGCCGGTGCCGGTGGCTGGAGAAATTTGTTCGGATCGCGAAGGACCATCCTGCTCGCGATCGCTTCCCTCGGGATGCTCGCCGCGGCGGGCGCCTGCGGCACGGCCGACTCCGGGGGCTCCGGGGGAGACGGCGACGCCTCGGGGAAGGTCACTGCGGAGCTGCTGCTGGCCGACGGCAAGCTCACGCTGCTCGCGATTCGGAGCGTGGACGCGAACATTCCGCCGACTCCCGAGCCTGTGGAGGATCAGGCCTCCCTCGCGTGGGAGTTCATGGGTGAGGACGGCACCGCGCTCGCTTCGGGCCACATCACCGAGCCGCGTCAGGCCGAGAGCGACTTCAACGCGTCCGGCACCGCCGAGCCGTGGGTGGGAACGGCGCCCGCCGTGATCGTGCGTCTGCTCATTCCCTCCGCGGGTGGAACCCTCCGGCTCCTGAAGACCTCCACGGCTTCCCAGCCGTTGCAGCCGCAGGGCGTCGGCGACGGCGACGAGATCGACAGCGTGCCGATCCCGGCTCCGGGTGCCGGAGGCGGCGAAGCCACCGGCTGCAACGGAGGCACCGACCCGCAGACCAACGGTCCTGGCGTGGAAGACGTCGGCGGTGTGGACGGTCTCGTGAAGATCGTCGACAACGGCTCCTGCCCCGGCAACGTCAACATCCTGATCCTCAGCGAGGGCTACACGCAGGCCGAGATGGGCCAGTTCATCACGGCCGCCAAGAGCATGGCCTCCTCGATGCTGAACATCAGCGGCTTCAAGGAGTACAAGGACCGGTTCAACGTCTGGGCCCTGCAGGTCCCCTCGACCGACTCGGGCATCACCGACCCGCAGAACAAGATCAAGAAGAACACGGCGTTCAACACGTCGTTCGGCAACGACAACCCCACGCCGCGACGCTGCGTGATCCCGCAGGGCGGCATCAGCTCGCAAGTCCAGAAGCTGCGCACGGCGGCCGAGAAGGCCTCCAAGGCGAACATCACGGCGATGCTGATCAACATCACCGAGCACGCCGGCTGCGCGATCCCGTCGGAGCGCCTGGTGACCGTGGCCTCGAACAACCTGGCCCCCTCGGTGTTCGCGCACGAGCTCGGCCACTCGCTCTACAACCTGCGCGACGAGTACACCGAGGGCACGTGCAACATGGCGCGCGCCGGGGGCGGCCCGAACACCACCAAGAACGCCTCCAATCCTCCTTGGAAGAGCATCGTCAACTCGGCGGTGGAAGGCGCCGAGTACTGCGAGACCGGCGTGTACCGGCCCGAGCAGAACTGCCTGATGCGCAGCCTCAACACGCCTTTCTGCAAGGTATGCACCGACGTGGCCGGCAAGTTCTTCGCCGGCCGCGAGTCCTGCGAGGCCGCTCCGCCCCCAAGCTGCTTCCAGGGCGGCGTCGAGTGCACCGGCGGCACCGTCTGCTCCTGGAACGGCAAGGATGACGGCTACTGCTGCAAGCAGCCGTTCAAGGGCTCCGAGACCTGCACCACCGACGCCGAATGCGGCTCCGGCAAGATCTGCGGCTTCGGCGGCCCCCCCGACAACTTCTTCTGGTGCGTCGAAAAAGACGCGCAACCCTGCGCCAAGTAGAGCCTCGCCCCCTCACTCCCACGAGACGAGGTACCCCGCCTCGTCGCTCGCCCCCTCGCGCTCCACCCACTTGCCTCCGAGACCGAGCTCCTTGCACGCGAGCTCGAAGTGGCTCATGGCGATCCCCATGTCCACACGCTGCAGATCGTGGGTCCCGAACAGCTTCATGTTGCGTTCGGCGTAGCCCGGCGTGCGCTGGAGCAGGAAGTCGAAGCGGCTGCCGCGACGCACCACGCGCCACGGTTGCCGATTCGAGGCCGACGGGGCGCGTCGCACCATCTCGAGCGGTTCGGCGTAGGCGCCGGCCTGCTCCTTGGACAGCGGCTTGCCCGGGGTCTCGTCGAAGAAGAGCTGCTCCCACGGCATCCGGTTGTCCCCCTCGGCGTTCCACCGGATGATTCGATCGAAGAAGTTCCGCTTCTCCCTGGGGATCCCCACCGAAACCACCGCGGGCATCTCGTCGTCGCCCGGCTGCAGCGCCTGCGCGAAGCGGCTGCGCGTGAACGTCCCTCCGAGCCAGCAGGTGCCCAGCCCCAGCAGGGTCGCCTCCAGGATGTCGAGCTCCATCAGGTAGCCGAAGTCCTCCAGGCTCCGCC